>JBCDIR010000386.1:0-4134 GCA_038748735.1 Bacteroidota bacterium
CCCCAATTGCGTCGTACTTGGCAGCTCAACTTGTGCGGACGCTCGAAATTAGCGGGAAACGCAAAACCGTCGTTGAGTTGCGTAAATTCGTGACTGGTACGTTGCCAGGCGTAAGTGAGATGGCTGTACCAAACCGAATGCTGAAATTCTAGCTTCGATTCTAGTCCCCAGCCGTAGGCAATACCCTGGTCGACGCCCGCTTCCCAGTCCACGGCGCTCGTTTCTTCCAGGTTGGGTAGCTGGCTTTCTTCTACGTAGCGAAGAATGTTATTCTGCCATTGGTAGTAAACGCTACAACCAAAACGCAGCCGTTGGTCACGCGTGGCGAAGTGGGTACCGGCGGTGATGGCCGTGCTCGTTTTGGGCAAGATGGTTTCGTTGGACGCCACCCATAAGTCCGTCGGTAATCCTGCACCAGAAAAGGTGAGCAGGTGAACGAATTGTCCCATCCGGCTCGCCGTCAGGTGCCACTGCCACTGCTGACGCGCTTGCCATTCCAAACGCAGCCGGGGTTGGAGTTGGTAATAGGCCTGTCCACCGTTTTGAAAATGCGTGGCACGTAGCCCCAGGTGAAGCCGTCCTTTGGGGTGAAAACGCCAGTCTTCTTCCAAGTACAAGCTGGTTGCTAGTGTGAAATCGCCAGGTTCAAATTCGTATTCCTCCAAGAACGTACTGATCGTTTCCAGGTCCAAAATAGCCTCTTCGACACTGGCCGTCAAAATGCCGGGGCGGTAGCGGCGGGCGAGGCTGTGTACACCAAAACGCAGATGATGCGCATTGTTAGGATAATAATCCATGTCCCACTGCAAGCGGTAATCTTGAATGACGGAAGAAAATTGGTAGTAATCGAAGAACTGCGTGGTCTCAAGTCCATCCGTTTCTTCCTGGAAAAAAGAGTTGAGGCTACGGTAGCGAAAACGACTGTATGCAGCCGTAGCATTGGAAAACAATTGATCGTTCCACAGGCGATTCCAGCGCACACTCGCCAGCGTATTGCTCCAACCGAGTTGTTGGTCTAGCTCGTCCGTATAGTTTTCTAGTTCGCCCGCAGCGCTGACGAAGGCAAAGGCGGTGGCCGAGTTTTTTCGGTAGCGGTCAGCACCGCGATAAGCACTCAGAAATAGTCGGTCACGTTTGGAGAGGCGCTGGTGAAACTTGACGTTCAAATCATAAAAATAGTAGTTAGCGTCGTTGTCCTCCCCGCTGGCTTCCCCACTGCGCCGGGCGCGGGACTGTACCCACGGATCAAGATGCGTTCGCCGCCCCGCGAGGAGCAAGCTACTTTCGTCCTTACGCAGCGGAATTTCCACCAACAGTTTGGTCGCAATCGTACTCACGTCCACTTCTCCCGCAGCGGTTTTGGTATTTCCCTCCCGGCTACGCACGTCCGTTACTGACGCCAAGCGCCCGCCGTAGCGCGCCGGAAAGCCTTCCTGGTAGAACTGGGCAGAACGAATAATGCCGGGATGAATGACAGAAAAAAGTCCCAAGCTATGCGTCGGTAAAAATAGGGGGGCATCGTCCAGTAAAACGAGATTTTCGTCCGCTCCGCCGCCGCGTACGAAGAATCCGCCGAGGCCGTCGGCTCCGCGTTGTACCCCCGTCTGCTGGTGGATGGCCGTAATCAAGTCGTATTCTCCCAATGCACCAACATGCTGGCGAATGGCCGCAGCGTTCAGACGAGGATTGGCTACGTTTCCTAAGTAAGTGGTAAGACTATCTGGCGTCTCTTCGACAATAATTTCGGGTAAATCCAGGCTGGCTGCTAAAGCGAAAAGTACTTGCTCATCTTTACGGAGGTCAAGGTCGAAAATTAGGTTTTGGTATCCCAAATAAGAGATAACGAGGGAACGCGGTCCCGGCGGTAGTGCTAAGCTGAAGAAGCCATAATCGTTAGCCACGGCCCCGGTTCCCGTTTGGGGATCGTAAACCGTACCTTGCACGAGGCGCTCGCCCGTGGCTGCATCTTCTAGGTACCCGCTGAGGCGAAAACGTTGGTCCACCAACCGAAAAATAGCGATATTTCCCGGGGTGATTTCGTAGCCCAATCCGGTATCCGTTAAGAGTTCTTCCAACCAGCTTTGGACCGATTGTTGCTGGTTCGCCACGCGGACAGGTTGCGCCACTTCTGGCCACTGGCTATTGAACGCCACGCCCACGTTCGCTGCTTCGGCCAATTCAAGGAGGACCGTAGATAGGGGCGCTTCAGTAGCGCTCAGTGCTACCTCACGCAACGCCCCGTCCTGGGCCGTCAGTTGAGGTAACCAAGCCAAAAAGAATAGTAAAACGGTCAGGTAGCGGTAGTGAGTTACTGACAGTTGCCGCCCCGCAGTTGGTACGTATCGTCTACTTTGGTCCACGTGATTCCGAAGGCATTTTGCAACGAAGATAGGAATTGCTCAGGAGTTACCTGCGGTAGAAAGGCCGTGATGGTACATTCGTTCAGCGGTGCGTTGGTCATAATGAAACGCACGTCAAACAAGCGCTCCGCATCGGTCAGCGCAGCGGATAAGGGCGTAGCCTCGAAGCGCAGGTCACCCGTTTGCCAGGCGTTGCGGTTACTGGAAACGGGGGTGGGGTCAAAGTTTTGGATAGCAATATCCCAAGTAGTGGCCTGCCCCGCAGGAATAACTTGCTCAGACTGGGTGGCTAGGTGACGCATCGCCACCTTGCCTTCGTCAACTTGTAAACTAAGGTGGGCGTTATTACGGGTTGATAAGTTGAATTCCGTCCCCAAAACTTCGACCTCTACGCCGTACTGTGCCTTGATTTTGAAAGGTTGTGCCGGATTGGCTTGCACCGTAAAGTAAGCCTCGCCGCGTAGGTCGACCTTACGTTCGGCGGTGGCGAATGTTGTAGGGTAACGCAGTGTACTGTTTTGGTTTAACCAAACGGAGGAACCGTCCGGCAGAATAACTTCCCGCCGTTCATCCGCTTCCGTCACGACGGACAGCAGGGTAGGGGCTACCGCTTCGCCAGGACGCAACCACCAAGCCGCACCCACAAGTAGGAGGAGACTAGCAGCAATGGCCAAGTAGCGCCTAAGGGGGCGTAACTTACGGACCTTGGCGGGCTTTTGCTGCGTTCGACGGATACGGTTTTGTAATTTTTGATAATCAGCTTGCACATCGATCTCAATAGCGGGTTCGTAGCTGCGTTCTATTTCGTAACTGCGGGCTATTTCCTCTTGGATGACTCGGTGCTGGGGTGATTCCGCTAGCCACGCGTCGAGTTGCTGCTGCTCGGCGGCCGTCAGTTCGCCCGTTAAGGATTTGTAGAGTAATGTTAAGTAAATGTCTTGATTCATAGCTCGTCGTTAATTGATTAAAGGACGAACGAAATCGTCGAAACCCCCATCATACACAATGTATATGAGGTATAGCCCAGCACCCAGAGTGCCTGATAGCGTTCTACGGCCACCCGAATCAGTTTGAGTGCCTTCGTCATCTGGTTTTCGACGGTTTTGATGGAAACGCCGAGCTGTTCCGCGATTTCCTTTTGGGGGAGTTGCTCAAAGCGGCTTAACGAAAAAATGAGTCGGCAGCGTTCCGGCAAGCGTTCGATAGCCGCGTGGATAACGGTCTTCAGGTCTTGCGCCGCTAACTCGTCGTCCGCGCCAATTGTAGTGCCCCTACTGGTGTCTTCGTGCCATTCGTCACGCAGACTGATCCGTTTGTTACGTCGTACTTCGTCAATAGATTTATTGACCACGGCCCGGCGTAAGTAGGCTTTTACGTTGGTGATGTCCGTCAAACTCGCCCGCTGATTCCACAACTTGAAAAACACATCCTGGACCAAATCCTTAGCACGCGCATCGTCTTGTAAAATATTGTAGCTAGACACCACCAGGTAGCGATAGTACTGGCTGAAGAGCCATTCTAGCGCCTGCTCGTCCCCCGTACGGAGACGTTGTACCCATTGTTCTGCGGCGGCTTGTTCCGCTTCTGCTGTCTGGTAGGTCCTCGACATGGCGGTAAAGGTAGGGCTTTAATTCATTTGCAGCCTCCACAGCTAAGGGCAGGCGTTATAGTTCACGGTATTTACTGGTAAAAAAGAGGGAACGATTTAACTCGTAGCGAGGCTTTAGCTGAGCGAGTTCTCCTACTGGATAGATAGTTTTTTAAAAAAAAGAAA
>JBCDIR010000387.1:0-4132 GCA_038748735.1 Bacteroidota bacterium
CAAATTTCAGAATATTTATATCAAATACACCCTTTTTTATGGGGTTAGATTTTAATAAACGCGTAATTTCTAAATTATCAAATTTTTCTGTCCGGTTTTTCGACTCCGTCTCACAACACCTCATTGCGTAAAAACCGCCATTTAAGACGCCAAACGGTCCAACGGACTGCGTATAGTGCGTTTGCGACTATGCTACCTAGCGGCGTGTGAACTAAATCTACGGCCCTGTCAAACATAGATATAACCACCCTACTCGTAGGTGCTAAAAATGTATCCCCCAATCCATTGTGTTCGTCAAGCTGTGATGGCTACTCCGCCTTCGTAAAAAGTAGATTCAGCCCCGGTCGAAAATTCGCTATCTGCGCCTCCTGGGAGCAGCTCTACTTTCAATAAAACTATTTTTTTGCGGATAACGGGACTAAGTCTGCAAAACGCCCGGATTAAATGGTTCTACCCCTGCGTGGTTAGCGGCTTCAATACCGGTACTGATCCAGCGGCGGGTATCGCGTGGGTCGATGATGGCGTCTACCCAGAGGCGGGCAGCGGCGTAGTAAGGGGTAGTTTGCTCGTCGTAGCGGGCTTGAATGCGGTCCAGGAGTTCTTGTTCTTCCTGGGCGCTGAGTTGTTCGCCCCGGGCTTTGCGGCTCGCTACCTGGATTTGGAGGAGCGTTTTGGCTGCTTGGGCACCGCCCATGACGGCAATTTTTGCCGTAGGCCAGGCTACGATGAGGCGCGGATCGTAGGCTTTGCCACACATGGCGTAATTGCCCGCCCCGTAGCTGTTGCCCATCACAATGGAAAACTTGGGGACGGTGCTATTGCTCACCGCGTTGACCATTTTTGCCCCGTCTTTGATGATGCCCCCCTGTTCAGAACGGGAACCGACCATGAAGCCGGAGACATCGTGCAGGAAGACGAGCGGGATTTTCTTCTGGTTGCAGTTCATAATAAAACGTGCCGCCTTGTCCGCCGAATCACTGTAAATGACCCCCCCGAACTGGGTTTCTCCCTTGGACGTACGAATAATCTCACGGTTGTTGGCCACGATGCCGACCGACCAGCCGTCGATGCGGGCGTAGGCGCAGATGATGGTCTTGCCGTAACCATCCTTATAATAGGTCAACTTGCCGTCGTCGACGAGGTGCTGGAGGAGTTGCTTGGTTTTGTAGGGCGTAGTACGACTATCGGGGAATACCTGGAGTAGGTCATTGGGGCTGCCTTTAGGTGGAGCGGGCTCGGTGCGGTCGAAGCCCGTTTCCGGAAAGTGTCCCATTTGGGCAACGAGGTCCTTGATCGTATCGAGGCAGCTTTTATCGTCGGGGCATTTGTAGTCGGTGACGCCGCTGATTTCGCTGTGCGTAGTGGCACCGCCGAGGGTTTCCTTATCGACCTCTTCGCCGATAGCGGCTTTGACGAGGTACGGTCCCGCGAGAAAAATTGAACCCGTTCCCTCGACGATGAGTGCTTCGTCACTCATGATCGGGAGATAGGCCCCGCCCGCCACGCAACTGCCCATGATGGCGGAAATTTGGGGAATGCCCTGGCTACTGATCCTAGCATTATTGCGAAAAATACGGCCAAAGTGTTCCTTGTCAGCAAAGATTTCGTCTTGCATGGGCAGGAAAACACCCGCACTATCCACCAAGTAAATGAGCGGCAGGCGATTTTCCATAGCAATCTCCTGCGCGCGGAGGTTTTTCTTACCCGTGATGGGAAACCAAGCCCCCGCTTTGACCGTCGCGTCGTTGGCAATAATCATACACTGGCGCCCCTGCACGTAACCAATACCCGTAACGACCCCACCGCCGGGACAGCCGCCGTATTCTTCGTACATACCGTGTCCGGCAAAAGCACCAATTTCTAGTAAATCCGTCCCCTTGTCAATGAGGTACGCGATGCGCTCACGGGCGGTCATTTTGCCTTTGGCGTGGTGTTTCTGGATACGTTTTTTGCCCCCGCCGAGGTGGATACGATCGAGATGGCGCTGGACTTGGGCAAGGAGTAGCTTCATCTCGTCTTCGTGGCGATTGCGGTTGATTTCTTTTTGGCTCATGTTGTGGTGGTTAGTGTGACGCGAAGGGTACAGCGGACGAGCGATGTGGAGTGGGTAACGCGCTAGCGGTAGCCCGCAGGGCCGACCTGCCTGCGCCGTGCCGTGCTCGGCAGGCAGGGCGAAAAGCGAGCCCCGCAACGTAGCGACCTCACGGCTCTGCCGGGATGGGCGGCCCCCAAAACCATTTATCCCTTTACAACCGAAACGAATAAAAGTACGCTCCTTCGTAGTCCTCGTAGACGCCTTCGAGGAAGACTTCCTCCTCCGTCTTTTGGAGGATTTGCAGTACATCTTCGGGAGTACGGACGCGGCGGTTGTTCATTTTGGTGATGATGAAACCGGGTTCCATATTCGTTTCCTCGATGGTACTGCCGCGTAAGATACTGATTACTTTGACACCCGTCTGCCCTAAATTGGTCCGCTCGTCCCGCCCGAGGGTTCGCAGCTCGAAGCCGAGGCGACGCAGCAACAACTCATCGGCGGCGGCCAGTGGCGAAGTGCTATTGCGTTTGTTGCGTAACTCCACCCAGACCGTGCGCGTTTGACCGTTGCGAACCAGTTGAACCTGCACGCGATCACCGGGACTTTTTTGAGCCAGAATTTCCTGCAGCTGCGGCACTGTTTTCGTCGGAGTATTGTCAATGGAGAGAATGATGTCGCCGCGCTGGAGTTCGGCGGCTTCGGCCCCACTTCCTTCTTCGATGCGGGTGACCACGACGCCCGCGATTTCCGCTAAATCATTTTCCGCAGCTAAATCCGGCGTGACTTCGTTAATGAAGGTCCCCAACAGCGCACGTTGCACCATGCCGTAATCGCGTAGATCGCGGACTACTTTACGAACTAAATTGGCGGGAACGGCAAAAGAGTAACCTTCATAGCCCCCCGAGCGGGTGATGATGGCCGTATTGACGCCGATCAGTTCGCCATTGGTATTGACCAAGGCCCCGCCGCTGTTACCCGGGTTGACGACGGCGTCGGTTTGGATAAAAGATTCGATGCGGTCCTGGCCTTCGAGGATGTCAATGTTGCGTCCCTTAGCACTGACAATACCCGCCGTGACGGTACTTTCCAAATTAAAAGGATTACCCACCGCCAACACCCACTCCCCGATGCGTAGGCTGTCCGAATTGCCCAGTTCAATGGCCGGCGTAGTGGCTTCGATTCGGAGCAGGGCGAGGTCCGTGGATGGGTCCTTACCGACAATTTCAGCCGTAAATTCGCGCTTATCGCTCAGCGTGACTTCAATACGTTCGCTGCCCTCAATGACGTGATGATTCGTGATAATGAGACCGTCCTCCGCAATGATGACGCCGGATCCGGTCGACGTTTCCGTAGTGGCGCGGCGGCGGAACCGACTTTTGGTATTGGAATAGTACGCACGGATGAAAACCACGGCGGGGGTAACGGCATCCGCCGCCCGGGTGAAATCGGTGGGTGTACTGCTGAGAAAGGTGCGCGGGCGAACTTCACTCAACCAGTCGTTTTGGCTGACGTGGCGCGCCTCAGCCTGCTCGTGGATGATCACTTGGCGTTGGGGAACGAAGCTGTTCAGGAGCCAAACGGTGAGCGCTGCACTCAAAATAGCACTAGCGGTAGTCAGTAAAATAATCTGTCGGGTCGTCATAATGATTTTGCGTCAAGCAGTACTCTTGAATATTGGTTATTTTTGCATTTTATTCCAAAAATAGCACAATCATGTCAGAAAAACGTGATCCGTACGACGGAGAGTATATCGGTAACATTTTTGGTCCAAAACTCACGCTTTACGGCGGCTTGCTGATTCTGTTTTTCACGGGCTTGGTCCTTTACCGTCACTGGCTGCTGGATGTGCCCTTTGGCATGACGGACCCCGATACCGTGGAAGTACCCACCTTAGACAGCATACCCATTGGGATCGAGTGAGGGTTATGAATAACGACTATTTTGTTCACCCCGCTACCCACGAGCCACTGACGTGGAGTGCGGCCGAAGCCAGCCTAATCGGTCACGCAGACGTAGGCGGACTAGCCAGTACGGACCACTTTCCGTTCCGCGACGGGGTACTCTACCTGTTGCCTCCGATTCACCACCTGACGTCCG
>JBCDIR010000388.1:0-4128 GCA_038748735.1 Bacteroidota bacterium
CTGACCAAAATCGCCCTTTTGTCGCTACTTTTCGTACCGTACTCGCCTTAATAGCGATGCTATTAGACTCCGTGCGTCCCTCAATTAGCACCAAAATTGCTGATTTTTATCTATCGCAGACATTATTAAACAAGTTCACTAACATCTTTGGTCGTTTGGTTAAGCTACTTGTCCCATTCACTAATGCTTACTATAAGCCTTAAGATCAGGACGAGACGCTGCAACTACGAAACTCACCACTAGTTACTTTGTTTTCTAAGAACAGTAGAAAACCATAAGATTCACCTTTCCATTAGCAATACAATATTAATTAGCCGATAATACGAGACTGGATAAAAACAAGTCAATAAAAGTCTGAATGAGAATCCCCAGGTTTACCAAACTTTTGGAAGTTTAGCAAACCGATTTCTTCGGACAATGCGACATTTTGAAATGTACCCTCATAAATAGACTTGTTCTGCAAGCCCTCAAATGGCTGCAAGTGGCAATATTTTATCCTGCACTTCGTTAAAAAGCCTCGCTGATACTAAGGTATCGCCTACGTTTTTCGCCTCGTTCAGAATAAAATTTGCTTCACTTTCGCTCATCCAGGACCAGCAGAACAAGTCTAATGAAAGCGCCTCAAGTAGTAATTTAAACCACTTGAGGCACCTTGTATCTCAACCCAGGTTGTCCGCTGGCTACTTAAACATCTCCGTAGCAGCGAAGTGGAAACTCGCTTCGCGCAGTGCGTTCTCGTCAGAATCCGCCCCGTGTACGGCATTTTCACCGATACTCTTAGCGTACAAAGCACGGATAGTACCGGGCGCTGCCTCTGCGGGGTTCGTCGCACCGATCAAGGTACGGAAGTCGGCTACGGCATTGTCTTTTTGCAGCACCGCCGCTACGATGGGACCGCTAGACATGAACTCGACCAACTCCCCGTAGAAAGGACGTTCTTGGTGAACTTCGTAAAACTCACCCGCTTTTTCCGGTGACAATTTCGTGAGCTTCATCGCTACGATACGGAAGCCGCCTTCGTTGATTTTATTGAGAATTGCACCGATGTGCCCAGCCTTCACGGCGTCGGGCTTAATCATGGTGAAAGTCAGATTACCAGCCATTGTTTATTTGGTTGTTGTGTTCAATGAGCAGCGTTTTTGGCTACCCCGCTCGAAAATCTGCGCAAAAGTAGTGATTAATTAGGTAGGAAAATAGCGAATTTTTTAAGATTTTCGCAGCTGCTAAAACTAGCGCGATGGAGAACCTGACTGAATTGACCCGCTTACTCAACTTCCCGCAAGATGTTGTTATTCTATCCCACCGCAATCCGGATGGAGATGCTATTGGTTCGTCCCTAGGGCTGAGTCTTTTTTTACAAAAAAACGGTCATAACGTAAAGGTGATCGTTCCTTCGGAGTATCCCGATTTTTTGGCTTGGCTACCCCAAGTAGAGGACGTCTTGGTTTTTGATAACGAAGTTGAAGATTCGGCCAAAGCCATCGAAAGAGCGACCCTCATCTTTTGCCTGGATTTCAATTCGCTGGACCGTATTGACAAAGCCGGAGAATTGGTAGCCGCCAGCCGCGTACCCAAAGTGATGATTGACCATCACCTCTTCCCAGAACCGTTTGCGGACTTCATGATGAGCGACACCACCGCTAGTTCTACCTGCGAAATGGTTTACGATTTTGCCACCCTCCTAGGGCAAGAAAAAGATATTGACTCCGTCATTGGAGAATGCCTCTTCACCGGTATTTTGACGGATACGGGTTCCTTCAAGTACAGTAACTCCCCCAAGCTCTTCCGCACCGTTGCTAAGCTGCTCGAAATTGGCGTCGACGACCTCAAATTGCAAGACCTCATCTTCAACTCCATGGAAGAGAAGCAGTTGCGTATCCTGGGACACTGTCTGTACAACCGGATGGAGCTTTTACCGGAGTACCAGACGGGTATTATTACCTTAACCCAAGAAGACTACAACTATTTCGACATTCAGCGGGGTGACACAGAGGGCGTGGTCAATTTCATGCTGAAGTTACGCAACGTCAAGTTAGCCGCTTTCATTCACGAACAGCCAACGATCGTTAAGCTGAGTCTTCGCTCCAAAGGCGATATTGACGTACAAGAAATCGCCAAGCGACACTTCCGGGGCGGCGGACACAAAAACGCCGCTGGCGGAGCGAGCTTTCAGGGCTTACGCGGTACCGTAAGACGCTTCAAGGAAGTTTTGCCGCAGTATTCCGAAATGCTGAAGGTTTAACTACTCCCGCACAAATTCCAGTTCTTCCAAGTCATTAAGTGTCACCATTACGCTCGGGCGACCCAGCGCTCGTTCCTTCGGACGGTAACGGGAAACGTAGTCTACGGCCCCGATTATATCCGAGCGTACTCGACCAAAGTGATCTGGAAACGGACTGCCACTGTAATAAGCCGCCACGGTAGCCAGAGGCCGACCGATCAACCGCAGCAATTGGCGACAATAAGCCGTTCCCGCCAGACGGGCCGCTATCTGTCCATCCGCCAACAAAGCGGGACGGCGGAGTTGTTTGCCCCCTTCGGTTAATACCGTCAGCGGGCGCTGGTGGTACATCAACAGGGTTTCCAAACGGGGGTGTAAGCGCGGCGTAAATACCTTCATGTCGTCTAGGGAAGAGAACAGAATCTCGTACGGCTCGTAAGTGGACGGGCGCTTAATGCGGCGCAGCCGTTCCAGCGCTACGGGATCGTCGGCCAAGCAAGCGATACACCAGAGGGTGTCCGTCGGGAGCAAAACCAATCCTTCGCGCAGCAGTATGTCGGCAGCGCCTTCTAGGTCGTAGCGTTGAATCATTGTTCCAGCAGCTTGAGTAGCAGTCATGGGCATAACAGAAAAGTGTAGTTTGATCAACTATAGCTGCGGATAACTGGGGCGTTTTTCACAGTAAGCTGAAAAGTTTAGTTTTCACGAGAGGACAATTGCTCCTCTGTGTCAAAAATCCGAATATCCTATAACGAAGCACGGAGAAGAAAGCTTATCCCGCGCAAGCAGAAAAGCTAACGTCACCCAACGCTTTGCGTACTGGGATATGTCCATTATTTTACGAACCTGGTAATTTGCGCGGTGGGTTGACGTAATATTGCTTACATTTGAAAGTAAACAATGACCAATTAAAAGGAGTCAACTCCACGCGCGTTTTTGGGATAGAGAAAACGATGGAAAATTAAAAAACTAAAAAGCTTAAAACGAGTTGATAATCTACGCCTATATGAACTCTAATTCGACGGGTCTATTGTTTTGTTAACACCAAAAAGTTGAAGTTTTGCGAGAAAACCACACCGACTCCTGCGCGCAAGTCACTACTTTCGCGTTTGCTGTGCTACGCCCGCTGGCAATAATTCTTTTATTCGCGGCGCTTCCTTTCACCCTCCATGCGGCCCACCTCATCGGGGGGGAAATCACTTATCGTTGCCTCGGTAGTGCCGGAAACAATACCAATACCTACGAAATTACCATTAACGTCTTTCGAGATTGTGCCAGTGGTGGATCAGAATTTGACAGCCCCGATTTCGTCGTTCCGATGAACGTGACGGTGTACCAGGGCAATACCGAGTTCAACACTTACGTACTCAACGCCCCCATCGTCGAAGTGGTCGACGTCGCTGGTAGTATCAATAATCCCTGCGTGGAGGTTCCCACTAATATCTGTGTAGAACAGGGAACTTATACCTTCGTGATCGACTTACCCATCGTCAACGAATCTTATCATATCGTGTACCAGCGTTGTTGCCGGAATAATACGATTACGAATATTTTCATGCCGGACGCCTCTGGTTCCACCTATACGATTGAGCTAACCCCAACGGCACAAAGCACTTGTAACAACAGCCCTGTTTTTCGGGAATATCCCCCGGCTATTCTCTGCGCAGGTCAGCCGTTTTTGTACGACTTTTCCGCCACCGACGAAGAAGGAGACTTATTGATTTACGAATTTTGCAGCCCATTCCTGGGGGGCGGACAGGGTCCACAAGACGATCCGTTCGGGGTAGCGCCCAATCCTGACCTTCCGCCGCCTTTTGACAATGTCGTTTTTCAGGCCCCCAACTACACGGCTAATGTTCCGCTGGGTACCGCTGCCGGTCTAACTTTCAACCCTAGCTCGGGCATCA
>JBCDIR010000389.1:0-4103 GCA_038748735.1 Bacteroidota bacterium
AGAAAAAACCATTTCCGTGGTAGGATTAGGCTACGTTGGCCTTCCGCTTGCCCTGGAGTTAGCCAAAAAATTTCGCGTCATTGGCTTCGACATCAGCGCGGAGCGAGTGGCCATGATGAAAAACGGCGTGGATCCTTCGGAGGAGCTCGAATCCGCTGCTTTCGCCGACAAAGATATTACGTTCACCACCGATCCGGCGGACCTCAAAAAGGCTCACTTCCACATCGTAGCCGTACCGACTCCCGTAGATGAGCACCGAGTGCCGGACATGACGGCCTTGAAAAAGTCATCCACCACCGTCGGGCGAGCCCTTAAGCCAGGTGATTACGTCATCTACGAATCTACGGTTTACCCCGGTGCGACGGAAGAAGACTGTCTACCCATTTTGGAAAAAGAGAGCGGCCTCCGTTTAGCTAATGGTGATTTCAAACTAGGCTACTCCCCCGAACGGATCAACCCAGGAGACAAGGTCCGAACTATTGATAAAATTCTTAAAATTGTCAGCGGTTCGGACGAAGAAGCACTAGCGGAAATTGCGCAGGTTTACGGAGCGGTTATCACCGCAGGTATCTACGAAGCCGCCAGTATCAAAGTAGCGGAAGCCGCCAAGGTGATCGAAAATAGTCAGCGCGACATCAACATCAGTTTCGTGAACGAATTGGCGATCATTTTTGACCGCATGGGGATTGACACGCAGGAGGTACTGGCCGCAGCGGGTACGAAATGGAACTTTTTGAAATTTTCTCCTGGACTTGTCGGTGGGCACTGTATCAGTGTAGATCCGTACTATTTGTTACACAAGAGTAAGCAACTGGGGTATGACCCACAAGTGATACTGAGTGGCCGCCGGGTAAATGATGCGATGCCGGGCTTCATTGCTAAGCGTTTGGTACAAACCTTGATTCAAAAAGGCAAAAACCCGCAGCACACCAAAGTGCTGGTACAGGGAGTAACTTTCAAAGAAGACGTGGCCGATATTCGTAATTCTAAGGTATTTGATCTGGCTAAGGAATTAATGGGGTACTCTATCCACGTACACTTGACGGATCCGTATGCCTCTCCCAACGAAGTGGCGCACGAGTACCAAATGACCTTAGTTGACCAAGTTTCCGACGACTACGATGCCGTAGTGGTCGCCGTTGCGCACGAGCAATACAAAGACCAGACGATAGACGACTTCCTCGCTTTGATGGGAACGGAACCGATACTGTTTGATCTGAAAGCGCTGTACGACTATCCTGCTCCCGCTGACAATATATTTTACTGGCGACTTTAAGTTTGAGTTGACAGTGAAAAGTAAGTAGAAAACAATACCTTTGTAAGCGTTAATTGGTACAAACGATTAACCCCATGAGCAACCTACGACCGAAAACCAAGCCGAAAACGTACGAAAACCATCTGCACGCCACCGAAGCGCGCTGGTTTGCCGTTTGTACCAGTTACAAACACGAAAAAAGGGTAGCTCAGCGCTTAGCTAAGAAGAACATCCCCCATTACCTCCCTTTACAACGAACGAAAAAATATTATACCCGCAAGGTCAAAACGGTGGAGCAGCCGCTCATCAACTGTTATGTTTTCGTTTACATTACTACTGCCCAGTATTTGTCTGTGCTGGAAACGGAATCCGTCGTGCGATTCCTGAAGATCAACCGTAACTTACTGGCGATTCCCGATGTGGAGATTGCACTCTTGCGCCGTATTGTGGGCGAAGCAGAATCGGTAATGGTGGATAATGCTGACAGTTGGCAAGCGGGTGATGCAGTAGAAGTGATTGGGGGACAATTAACGGGCTTGCAAGGGCAATTGGTAGAAAAACGCGGTGCCCAAAAACTGATCGTTTCGCTGGATACACTGGGGATGAACCTCCAAATGGAAGTACCTCCTAAGTATCTGAGAAAAATGCCACGTTCAGGAGGGGCAGCAGGTGTGCATTGAGCACAACTGCAGCCCGCAGGAAATAAGAATGTAATCGCTCAGGGACAATTACCTTTGGTGGTTATCGACGATACGTAAACCCAATTGGCGGACTGCTTTGCAGGTGCCGTTAAGCTGGGTTCGATTGAATGAAGACACGGAGAAAATATCTCTTTTGGGCGATAAGTTGTTGCGACTCATCGACGGCGAAGCCATGTTAAGTATGAAAACATACTTTGCCCACGAAACCGCCATCATCGACGCGGGCTGTACGATTGGCGCAGGCACCAAAATCTGGCACTTTAGCCACATTATGCCGAATTGCGAGATTGGAGAACACTGTAACATTGGCCAGAACGTGGTCGTTTCTCCGGAGGTAATCCTGGGACATAACGTCAAAGTACAAAACAATGTATCCATCTACACTGGAGTGATTTGTGAAGACGACGTCTTTTTGGGGCCATCGATGGTTTTTACCAACGTCATCAATCCGCGTTCGGCCATCAATCGGCGCGGTGAATACCGCCAGACCACCGTACGAAAAGGAGCCTCCATCGGAGCCAATGCGACCATTATTTGTGGCAATGACATTGGCAAATACGCTTTCATCGGAGCTGGAGCAGTGGTAACCAAGGCGGTACCGGCTTTTGCCTTGGTCGTAGGTAATCCGGCGCGGCAATTGGGCTGGGTAAGTACGTACGGACATCGCCTGACGTTTGACGTAAACGGTAGGGCCACTTGTCCGGAAAGTGGGGAGCAGTATACGTTAAGCCGTGGAAGCGTGGAGCGAAAACCAAAGGCGTAATCAGTGGACAAGGAAGATAATAGAGTCGACATTTATCGCTTGGATCGCTCGGCCTTTGCGATTCGACCAATTGATGATACCGTCACCAATACGCAATACTGGTTAACTAAAACGGTGGAGGAACGAATAGCGGCTGCTTACTACCTAAGTCTGCGTGCCTATGGTTATGATCCGGCGCAGCCACCTCGTCTAGATCTCACTGTTTTTAGCACACGTACGAGACGTGAATAATAAATATTGAAAAACTTTGCCCTCATCGGCGCAGCGGGTTACGTTGCTCCCCGGCACTTGGAGGCTATACAGGTCACGGGAAATCGGTTGCTGGCGGCGTACGATAAGCACGACTCGGTCGGTATTTTGGATCGCTATTTCCCGCAAGCGGACTTCTTTGTAGAATTCGAACGCTTTGATCGGCACCTGGAAAAGTTGAAACGCGAAGGAACACAGATGGATTACGTGAGTGTATGCTCGCCTAATTACTTACACGATGCCCACGTGCGCTTCGGGCTACGCCACGGCGCGGATGCCATTTGCGAAAAGCCGCTGGTACTCAACCCCTGGAACTTGGATGCCCTAGAACAGATCGCTGAGGAAACACGACAGTCGATTTACACCATCCTTCAACTCCGTTTGCACCCCAGTGTACAGGCACTGCGCCAGCAAATTCTTGACGATAAAGCGGACACTAAACACGAGGTGGACCTAACGTACATCACCTCCCGTGGCCACTGGTACTACGCCAGTTGGAAAGGGGACGGGGCAAAATCTGGCGGGGTGGTGACGAATATTGGTATTCACTTTTTTGATATGTTGGTCTGGATATTCGGTGCTGTTCAGAAGAACGTCGTACACTTGCGCACACACGACCGGGCGGCGGGCTACCTGGAGTTGGAGAACGCGCGGGTGCGCTGGTTTCTTAGCATTTCAGCTGCGACGCTACCCGCAACCGTACGCCAAGCAGGACAAACGACTTACCGCTCTTTGACGATTGGTGGAGAATCTTTCGAGTTCAGTACGGGTTTCAACGACTTGCATGCACAGAGCTACGCGGCGATCTTGGGCGGAAATGGCTTTACGACGGATACGGCTCGGGCGGCTATTGAATTGGTGTATAGAGTGCGGACGGCGCGGATTAGTCCATCATTGACGTCTGCTCACCCATTAGCGGCATTACCGTTAGCGGAGCACCCGTTTAGGAAAGACGGACAGGGTGGTTAGTTCTCACGGCGGCGCGGCTTTTTTTGAATTGAGATGCACGAAGACGAGATAGCGACAATCATTTTGGATGAAGCCTTTGCCGTTCACAAGCATTATGGACCGGGGTTATTTGAACGAGTATACGAAGCGGCACTGGCAGGGTGTTTGGAAGAGCATGGCCTCAAAG
>JBCDIR010000390.1:0-4099 GCA_038748735.1 Bacteroidota bacterium
ATACAAAAGTTCACGTCGGAGTAATCGATTCGTGGGAAGTATTTATCGGCCTTCAAATAACGGCGGTTAACTCTTTTTGGAGAAAGATTAAAGTACCGCTAATCCAATACCCCGAAACCGTTAGCATTAGCTTTTGTAATCAAAAATCCATTTGGATTTCCGCTTTAGAAATACAAAACGGTAAAACCGAAATAATGTCAGATAACCTCATCGTCTTTTTTGATGCAGAGCGTGTCAAAAAATACGATATTGGGCCTGGAAATAACCTGCAATATTCTAGCATATAGAGATGAAAAACCTCCTCTTCCTCCCTTTCTTCCTCCTGCTGTTCACCTGCCAGCGCCACTACCTCCCCACCGAGGCCAGCCCCCAAAGCTACCGCATCAGCCAGCAAATGGAGACGGCCAATAGTGAAGAAATAGCCGCTATTATCGCTCCTTATAAGCAATCGCTCGACGAACAAATGAACCAAGTGATTGGGCAGGCTGCCAAACGCTTGTACAAAGACCGCCCGGAGTCCCCCCTCGGCAACTGGCTAGCGGACCTGCTTTACCGACAGGCCACGGCCCTGAGCAAACAGCCCGTCGACGCCGCCTACCAGAACTACGGCGGTATCCGCATCCCGGAAATCGCGGCGGGGCCAATCACGAGGAGTACGGTGTACGAACTCATGCCCTTTGACAATATGTTAGTCATAGTGGAAATGGACGGCGCAACGGTCCAGCGGTTCTTCAACCACCTGGCCGAACGCGGCGGCGACCCCGTCAGCGAACAGGTCCAATTTGTATTGCAAGCAGGCAAAGCCGATCAGCTCCGACTCAGTGGCCAAGCCGTCGAACGCGGGCGTACCTACCGCATTGCCATGCCGGACTACATCGCTAACGGTGGCGATAACGCTAATTTTCTCACCAAGCTTCCCCGCGAAGATACGGGCCACCTCATCCGCGACCTGATCCTGGCCGAAGTCGAAGCAACTACCGAACCCATCACTGCTCAATTGTCTAATCGCATCATCCTCGGCGACTAAGTATTTATCCATGCACAGAAGAACCTTCATCCGTCAAATCGGTACTACTACCCTACTCGCTGGTAGCGGGCTGTCGCCTTTATTGGCGAATACGCTGGGAACGAAAACAACGACCCTCACCATCCTCCACACTAATGACTGGCACAGTCGCATCGAACCCTTCCCACAGGACGGAGGCCGCAACGCCGGTATGGGGGGAGCCGAACGCCGGGCCAATCACCTCAAAGCACTCCGCCAAGAGTTGGACCACGTTTTGTTACTAGACGCTGGCGATATTTTGCAGGGTACCCCCTACTTCAATTTCTACCACGGCGAGCTAGAGTTCAAACTCATGAGCGCCATGGGCTACGACGCCGCCACCATCGGCAACCACGATTTTGACGGGGGACTAGACAACCTGGCCCAACAGATTGAGCAGCACGCCGCATTCAAGGTACTGAACGCCAACTACGGCCTGGACAACACGCCACTGCAACCCCACCTTCAACCCTATCAAGTATTCATCCGCGGCGATCTGCGCGTAGGCGTATTCGGCGTGGGCATAGCCTTAGCGGGCTTGGTTCCCGCTGAGTTGTACGGCGAAACCCAGTACAACGACCCCGTAGCCGCCGCGAACCGCACGGCGAAATTGCTCAAACAAGAAGAAAAATGCGATTTGGTGATCTGCTTATCCCACCTGGGACTGCGTTACCGCGAAGAAAAAATCAGTGACGTTATCCTCGCCCGCGAGAGTAGCGATCTAGACCTCATCATCGGCGGACATACGCACACCTTCCTGGACGAACCGCTCGTCATTAAAAATAAAAACGATCAGAGTGTGCTGGTCAACCAAGTCGGTTGGGCGGGTATACTACTCGGACGAATTGACGTGACTTTTTCGCAAGCGAAAGGTAAGCGGTGTTATACTTGTGCCAACGAGTGGGTGGGCTAAACTACCGACTAAGCTGCGCGGAAAAAATAAATGAAAGCGCCTTTTGCGTGCTCGGTACTCGTACCGTTTCCACTTCGCGGAGGGTGTAGCCTGCGGCTTTCAAATCCCGCTCCCATTGCTTCAGGTTGCGTTGGTACCATTGGTAGCGACCCGTATAGTTCTGTGCCATCAGGTGCCAATCCTCTTCGATCCAGCCCTGGAAATCGTCAAAAACGGAAGCGTGTACCGTTTGAATCACTAAATAGCCATTAGACTGTAAGGCAGTGCGTAAGTTCCGCAAGAGCGAAACGACCGATTCCGCGCCAAATAAGGAATAGTTACACACTACTACATCAAAGGATCCCCAGGCGGCTAACGTCTCGGGCTGTAACGCTGCGTAAGGCAAACATTCAAAACGGAAGGCCGTTGTATCACTGGGTGCCGCCGCCCGAGCCGCAGCAATTAATCCCGGTACGCCGTCTACCCCCATTAAGCGCGTAGGCGACTGCGCTTGTTGGTGCAAAGCTCGGAGTAGCCAACCTTCACCACAGCCCACGTCTAGCACCGACTGGGGCTGACGCGCCGTCACTGCCGCGACGATGGCCGGATTGGTCCACTGCCGGGAAGCAATTTCCCGCTCGTCCAACGTTTTGATCCAGTTAGTGGCGTTTTGCTGCCAAGTCGTTAAAACATTATCCGTAGCCATAGCCCTTATTAACTCGTCGCTTCGTACGCCTGCATAGCTGCCTGAACCGAACCGTGCTCATCGAGCAAATCGGAAGCCGCCTCAGCGTTGATTTGTAGCTCTTCCATCAAAAAGCGGATACCGCGACGCACGAGCTTGTTATTGTTCAGTTGCATATTGACCATCTTATTGCCCTTGACCCGACCGATGCGGATCATCAAAGCAGTGGAGATCATGTTGAGGACCAACTTTTGCGCCGTCCCACTCTTCATCCGGGTGCTGCCCGTAACGAACTCGGGGCCTACGATGACCTCGAAAGCCCACTCCGCTTGCTGCGCCAGTGGCGTATCGGGATTATTGGTCAGCCCCGCCGTGAGACAACCCAGGGAACGTGCGTAGTCGATTCCACCCAGCACGTAGGGCGTCGTACCGGACGCGGCAATGCCCACCAGGGTATCCAATTCGTTGAGTTCTTTGGCGGTCAAGTCTTCCACGGCCCGTTGGGGATTGTCCTCCGCTCGCTCGACGGCCTTGCGGATGGCTTGGTCTCCACCCGCAATGAGACCGATCACCCGGTCGTGCGGCATACCGTAAGTAGGCGGAATTTCGCTAGCGTCCAGGATACCCAAACGCCCGCTAGTCCCCGCCCCGATGTAAAATAACCGTCCCCCGGCCTGAAACCGCTCACTCAGTAGTTCGACGAAGGTGGTCAGGGTCGGAATGACCTGCTCAACGGCTTCTGCGACCTTTTTATCTTCTTGGTTGATGTTGCGCAGCAGTTCTGCGGTGCGCATATGTTCCAGGCCGTCGTAGTTGGAGGCCGATTCCGTAACTGATTTTGTCTTCATGGTTATAGGAGTTGTATCGTCGGTAAACGGTAAGCATCCAGGCGATTGTCGGTGGCGGTCAGTTCGGTGACCAGGGTGTGTATGGCCGATAAATCGCAGACCTTATAACGATTAGTAGTATCCAATTTTTCGCTAATGGTTAGGGAGATCACTTTCCGTGCGCAACGCAGCATCGCCTTTTTGAGTTCGACAATTTCTCGATCAAATTCGCTGAGACCAAAAGCGGCGTCCAGGTAACCCGTACCCATAAAGAGGTTGTCCACCCGAATTTCACTCAGGGCGTTGATCGTTGCGCCCCCCACCGCAATCTGTGCATCGGGGTTCATTCGCCCCCCCAAAAAATGCAGCTCAATCCCCGGATGACTCATCAATTCCAGGGCGATGGGAACACTACTGGTAAAAAAGGTAGCTTCTAACTGCGGCGGCAATTGGCGCATGAGGGCCAAGTTGGTCGTACCCCCACTGACGAGGTTGACGCTACCGTGGGTGACGAGCGAAACCGCCTTGGCCGCAATCTTGGCTTTGGACCGTGCTGCGTACACCCCATTCGTGGGTTTGGACCGCTTCAATTGGTAGCCATTTGCAATAGCACCGCCGTGTACTTGCCGCAAAAGTCCTTTTTCGTCAAG
>JBCDIR010000391.1:0-4091 GCA_038748735.1 Bacteroidota bacterium
CATCACCGCAGGGTCCCACCTGTCCGGGCCGTACAGCATTAGCGGTATCATGCGCGAGGTGATGATCGAGGAGACGCCGTATAATTTTCTGGCTTATCTGCCGAATACCTTCCTGTCGTACAATTACGTCTACGGCTTGTACGATGACTTGGAGGAGTTTTTTAAACCCGCCTACATCGAGGATATTCAGGCTTTTTTTGACGGAGACATTGGTCTGTTCACGCTCAACAATCGCCTGATTGCGGACGTTACCGCCGCGCACGGCGCACCCATCGCCCGCTACTTGATGCAGGACAGTATCATCGCTATCATGGAAGGGCCCACTAGCGATCACCCGCTGCGCCAAGCCCTCATCGATAATGACGTCTACGAGTGGGCACCGCAGGAACCGACGCGGATTTTCTACTGCACGGCGGACGATCAGGTCCATTTCCGCAACAGCATCGTCGCCGATTCGGTCATGCAGCTCCTCGGGGCCGTCGATCTGACGACCCAAGATGTAGATACCGACGCGGACCATGGTGATTGCGTAGACCCCGCCGTTTTTCAAACCATCCTCTTCTTTGCCGGCTTAGCCGAATGGGTAGTGGCTACGGAGGAGACCGCAGCGTTACAGGCGGTACAGCTCTTTCCCAACCCTACTACCGATGGTGAAGTGATGGTTTCTGGTTTGACCGAAACGGCCACGCTTGCGCTCTTCGATTTAAACGGTCGGCAGCGCTGGCGTGGGGTACTAACGGCGGGGCAGACACGGCTACGCCTACCCGCTTTACCAGCTAGCGTGTACGGACTCGTGGTAGAAACGCCATCCGGTCGAACACTACGTAAGTTGGTGATTAGCCGCTAACTTCTATCTGCGCATTCCGCTTCATAATTATCCGACGAAATCAGCGTTATTACGCTATCTTTGTCCCCCTTATGACGCGTCAGACACAAACTTTACTGCAATTGTTGCTGGGTATCGCCGTGGTGGTGTTGCTCAATATTTTGGCTAACGGACGGATTAGTGGCCGCCCCCTGTACGGTGCCCTCGACTTGACGGAGGAGAAGCGCTATACCCTCACGCCGGGGACGCAGGAGTTGCTCGCAGCGCAGGACGATATTATTTTCGTTCGGGTACTGTTGGAGGGCGAATTTCCGGCGGGTTTCAAGCGGCTGCAAACGGCTGCGCGGGAAATGCTGGAAGATTTCCGTTCCATCTCTCCCTACGTCGAATACGAATTTTTCAATCCAAACGACGGCACGCAGGAGGAAGTCAATCAGCGCAAGCAGCAGTTGCTCGACCAGGGCGTCGTACCCGTCAACCTGCGGGTAAAAGGCGTGGAAGGAACCAGCACCAAGTCCATTTATCCCTACGTCATTTTTTACAAAGGCGAAAAGCCCGTTATTGTTAATATTCTAGAAAATGAAGTGCCGGGTGTCCCCAGTGATGTCATTCTGAACAACGCGGTCGGTTTGCTAGAGTATAAGTTTGCTAACGCTATTCAGAAGCTGAACCGGGCGTACAAACCACTCATCGGGTTCACGCAGGGACACGGCGAACTGCCTCCCATCGCCACGGTGGATTTACGCAAATCACTGGGCGCATTTTACAATATTGAAAGTCTACCCATAGATTCCGTAGCCGTTATTCCGGCGGAGATCGAAGCAGTAGTAGTGGCCAAACCCACCCGCGCTTTTTCCGAAGAGGACAAGTTCAAAATCGACCAGTACGTCATGAATGGTGGTAAGGTGATGTGGCTACTGGACCGCGTAGCCGTAGACTTGGACAGTCTGCAGGGACGACGTGAATTTTATCCCAAGCCCTACGAGCTGAATTTAGATGACCTGCTCTTCCGCTACGGATTGCGTTTCAACGATGATCTTGTCCTGGACTTGCGGAGTTCTAAAATACCCTTGGCAACGGGCGTAGTGGGCAACGCGCCACAGTTCGATATGTTTCGCTATCCGTACCACGTACTGGCCTTGCCGCGCAGCAAGCACCCCATCGTGCGAAGTTTGGAAGCGGTGAACCTATTTTACCCCAGCTCGCTCGACTTATCGCCGCGCACGAAAACTGACCTCCAGAAAACGATCTTACTGATGAGTAGTGAGGCCAGTCGCTATCAGAAACTACCCGTCGGTCTGGATTTTGACTTCCTCCGCTACGATTTGGACCCCACCAAATTCCGGACGGATTCGTTGGTCATGGGCGTGCTACTGGAAGGCACTTTTCCGAGTATGTTTGAGAACCGTCTCAGTCCGGAAAATTTGGACGTTTTGCAACAAATGGGCGTCGAATACAAAAAAGAAAGTCCCGCTAACCGCATGATCGTAGTCGCGGACGGCGACGTGGTAGCCAACCCCGTCCGGCCCGACGGTTCCGTGATGCCACTGGGCTTCAATATCTTCGAGAAATACCAGTTTTCCAATAAAGAGTTTATCACCAATTGTCTGGAATATCTCCTGGATGAGGGCGGCGTCATTCAGGCTCGGGGCAAGGAGGTGCGCCTACGCATGCTAGATACCGAACGTGCGGAACAAGAAAGCGGCTTTTGGCAGTTGCTCAACATCGGACTGCCCGTTATTTTACTGCTGTTGTTCGGCTTTGGCTACAACTACTGGCGTCGGAACCGTTATGCGAAATAAGTTTTCCACCCCATCAGTCGGCGCGTTCACACTTTTGGTCTTGGTCGTTGTGGCGGAGTTGGTCATCTTTGCGGCCAAGAATGGGATTTGTCCCGAATTTTGATGAAAATAACTATGAGTAGAACAAGCATACTAATCGTTCTCTTTGTAGCGCTAGGCGCTGCGGCTTACTTCTTTGTGGCGCAGGGAGAGCAAGCTCCGAGTACTTCCATCGTGGGGGCAGACCGCGAATTTTCCGTGCCTCGGGAAGACATCCAAAAAATCTTCATTGCGGACCGCAATGGCAACAAAACAACCCTGGAACGCGAGGACGACCACTGGCAATACAACGGCACTTACAAAGCCCGTCCCGACGCCGTCGAGAATTTGCTGCGGGCAGTGGAGAACGTACGGATGCGCTTCAAACCCACCGAAGCAGCCCTGCCAACGATGATCGAGAGCCTCGCCACGAACGGACTCAAAGTTGAGATTTACGGCAAAAATGACGAACTCCTCAAAGCCTATTATATCGGTGGTGCTACCAACGATGAGCTAGGAACTTACATCATCCTCGACGGGGCCAAGCAGCCCTACGTCGCCGATATTCCCGGTTGGCAAGGAAATATCCGTTTTCGCTACAACCTCAAAGGCGATGACTGGCGCGACCGCACGGTTTTTGGCACTCCGGCGGATGAGATTGCTACCGTTAGTGTAGAATATCCGAAACAGCAAGATAAGTCCTTCCGCCTCAGCTTTGAAGCGGATCCAGCGGGGGAGTTGTCGCCCTTTTATCCGCTCAGCCCCAAGCGGTCCGAAGCCCCTAATCCGGGGCGGGTCGACGCTTATCGTTACCTTTTTGAATCGGTACAAGTGGTAAAGTTCAACAACTTCAACCGCGAGCGGGAGGAAATCTCCCAGCGCATTCCCTTCGCCATCGTGCGCCTAACGGACACGCAAGGCAAGGAGTATAGCCTCAAACTCTGGCCCGACCACGCCGAGGCTTCCGTCGACCCGAAAACAGGTGTTGTCATTAACCCCAAAGAAGTTACTTCTTTCTACGCCCTCAACCAAGACAATGACTTCCTGGTTATGCAAAACCGTGTACTGAACAAGTTTCTGTGGAGTTACGACTTCTTTTTCCGCTAAGTGATCACCGAACTTATTTTATCCGCAGTTCCTGACCAATAAAAATGTTATTCGAGGTCAAGCCGTTCAGGGCTTTGATGGCTTCCACCGTCGTGTTGTAGCGGCGGGAGAGGCTGAATAGCGTATCTCCGCTCTGGACCGTATGCGTTTGGGTTGCCGACGGCGCGGGTGTAGGGTTGACCACGGGTGCTGGTGTAGTCGGCGCGGGATTCGCTACGGGCGGATTCGTCGGTGCGGGGTTGACAATTGGTGGCGGTAAGTCCGGTGCGGGAATCACCACGGGCGGTGGATTGGTCGGACGCGGACTCGTCGGTGCGGGTTGACCACCGGGAATGATG
>JBCDIR010000392.1:0-4085 GCA_038748735.1 Bacteroidota bacterium
AAAAACCAACAATTAAGTATATTTCATTTTCCCTAAACTTGGTTAAGACACCGTATTTACTTACCGGGGCACTTTTCGGTGCGGTTAAACTTATTTTAAGATGACTTCGAAGTGCGGTTATGACCGCCAAAACGCTGATATTTAAGAATCATTTCACTACTTACGCCTAGCTCGCATTATGACCAACCGTTGCTTACTTTTCTGCTGCCTACTATTTGGCTTACTCGCTACCGAAGTCCTCGCCCAGCAGCGCCTCCCCAGGGGTACCTATCAACTCAGTCTCTCCTACACACCAGCCGTCTTGCCAAGTAATTCTCAGGATACCATCTACCGCCCCGGTGGCTCCTACATTACCAATTATAACTATACTAGGCGGCAGGCTAACGGCATTTCGACTCAATTGGCTTATCAGTATCCGCTCAGTCGTCGCTGGGATGCGGGGCTACGTCTCAACTTTACGGTTCATCGTGCTACGGACACGCTCGAACTGCTTAGACAATATACAAGCCGTACCGACTTATTTACTCACCCCCGACGCTACCATGCCTTGTGGGTGGAAGGGATGTTTTTCTGGAAATTCGCGGTTGGCCGGCACCTCATTGATCACCAAATTGGTTTGGGCATTTCTTATAATTACTATCGCCATCGCTATTTGAGTGGTTACGTTTTCAACCAACTCTTAGACCAGTTTGAAACCATGTATATTCGCCGAGAGCAGCGCGTAGCCTTCGGTATTCCCGTCGCCTGGCAGTTTGGTCAAGAAATACACCCGCAATGGCGCGTCGGCTTCCACCTCAATATGAATTATCTTTTCAACGACAGCCTACTTTTCCAGCTGGGTGGGCAAATTAGTTACACTATTGAGTAAGAGGAAGGTACTATTTTCCTGGAAAGCCATCGTCCGTTCGCCGCCAAGCTTCGACCATTTTGATCACTTTGCTGTAATTGGCCAATCCTTCGGTGATGCCTTGGGATCGGAGGTAGGCATCGTAGGCTACGTCGCGCAGGACGGGTGTCCAGTCCGGATAGGCTAAAATATTGGCATTAATTGCTTCCAAATCGGCCCGTATGCCCGGTGGAAGGGTAGCGCGAAAAGCCAGATAAGCAGCCCGATCCTGCCGGGACCAAGCCGCCGCTAAGCTCCGCCAATACCCCAACCGGATAGTGTACACTAAAGTGGGACTTTCCACGTAGTAACTGGCCAAATACGCCCAAAAACTGCAAGTTCCTTCGTCGCCAAAGCCGTAGCCGTGGGCCAACTCGTGCGTCAGTACGTAAGCCTGTTGTAGCGGAAGCAGCCCCGCGTCAATGTGGCCCTCCCCCGTCCAGGGTAGGTACAAACCGGCCGAGCTGAAGTGTAAAAATATACCTTTGGGCACCAACTGACGACCCCGTACACGACCCACTACGGGGTAGGCGTAGTAAGCTAAGGCGTCTTCCAGTGCTTGGCGCAATTGCGCTTCCTGATCAGTAGGAAATAAATCTGAGCGCAGGGGAATCGAATCGGGGCGTTGTAACTTGGCGCGTAATGTGGTGAGCACCCTAGCCTCGGCTTTTACTTGTTCCGCGATAAGCGTATCCGGCAGGTTGGACCAATCCAGCCCCAGTCGATCTTCTACGGGAACCCGACCGTAATTAAAACCCCACAACAGTAAAAAAGTAAGCACTAACCACCCCAGGAAACCCAGTACGTGCGCTAACGCAGCCCACCAACGATCACGTCCCCGCCGCTTCGACCAGCGGTACAAGGAGCGTATCCAACGCACTAATAATAATAGAATTAGAATGTACACGAAAGCCACCGGCAACCAACTCCCCACGGCGTAGTCCCAAACGAGGCGCAACAACGGAAAAAAACCCTGACTATAGTAGCGCTCTATCCACTCTGGGCTGGCGACCCAGCGGATTAGCAAAGCAAAAATCCCTCCAAATATCCCCGTGCGGACAAATCCATTCCTGAACATGAGGTGTTACTATTTTAAGCAAGTGTCCCAATATTTAATAATATTAACGACATTTGCGTTTGTAAAAAGCCAAATTTGGAGTTTTTGATTACTACAACGCAAACTCCGTATCGCAAAACTAAAAATACATAACGATGGCATTCGAATTCACCGATAACAATTTCCAAGATACGGCCCTGGCCGAAGATAAGGTCGCCGTAGTTGATTTCTGGGCAGAGTGGTGTGGTCCTTGTCGCATGATCGGTCCCATCATCGAAGAATTGGCTACGGAATACGAAGGCAAAGCCGTAGTCGGCAAGGTGGACGTGGACTCCAATCCAGAAGTGTCCATGAAGTACGGCGTACGTAGCATCCCCACTATCCTCATCATAAAGAACGGCGAGGTAGTAGACAAGCACGTGGGCGTAACGACCAAGGCCGCACTAGCCGAGAAAATCGACAATTACTTGTAGTTGTAAGTTCGGTATAAACTAACCATTCGCCCCTTTTGACTAGCCGTTGGAAGGGGCGAAGTTGTTGGTAGCGGGACCGACATCGCCGCGTTTGCCTTTAATTGGTAGGAAGAGTAATTCAAATCCACTACCTTTAGCCGTGAATCACTAAGGCATTTGTTTATTAAACTCACTCCGTGCAACTCTGTGAGTCCCTTTGCGTTCTCTGTGTAACCTGCCTACTTCAGTAGATATACCTGAGAACAGTCGTTAAAGGAAGTACTACTAGACCACAATAACTACAAACATGTTTGAATTAGATAGCAAAGCCGTCCGCGACCTAGGTAATCTCGAACTTCTTGCCCGCCAAGTAGTGGAGGGATTCATTATCGGTCTGCACAAAAGTCCATTTCACGGTTTTTCGGTCGAATTTGCGGAACACCGTCTCTACAACCCCGGCGAAAGCACCAAAAATATCGACTGGAAAGTCTACGGGCGCACGGATAAGCTATTCACCAAGCGCTACGAGGAAGAGACCAACCTACGCTGTCAGATCGTCTTGGACGCTTCTAGTTCGATGTACTTTCCGGAAGTGAACGCGACGAGTGAGGCGGCCATCAACAAATTACGCTTTTCGGCTTTGGCCAGCGCGGCCCTCATGAACCTGCTGATGAAGCAACGGGACGCCTTTGGTCTCAGTATTTTCAATGACGAAGTTCGTACGCACACGCATTGTAAGTCGAGTACGAAGCACTACCGACTGATGCTCACCCACCTGCACCAGTTATTGCATTATCCGCAAATGAACGTCACGACTAATGCTGCGGATGCGCTTCACCAAATTGCGGAAAGCATCCACCGCCGCTCACTCGTAATGATTTTCAGTGATATGTTCGAAGGTGGGGAAGCGCAGGAGCAACTCTTTGCAGCGCTCCAACACCTCAAATACAATAAGCACGAGGTAGTCCTCTTCCACACCGTAGACAAAAAGCAAGAAGTGGACTTCGAGTTTGAAAACCGTCCCTACGAGTTCGTCGATATGGAAACCGGCGAAAAAGTAAAGCTACAACCTAACCAAGTCAAAGATTTTTACAAAAACCAAATTGGCGAGTACATCGAAGCGCTCAAACAGCGTTGCTTACAGTACCGCATCGACTTTGTGGAAGCAGACATCAACCAGGGCTTCCGCCCCATTCTGCAACAGTATTTGGTGAAGCGGAGTAAGATGAAATAAGCTTTTCAAAACAAACGAGCATGGCAAAACGAATCCACCTCAAAGACCTGCCCACGCGGCTGGAAAATATCGACAAAGACGACGCCAAAAAGCGGACCAAGGAGCGCCGCGAGCGCATCGCCGAACTCCATCAACTGCTTCGTGCCGACGGCAACCACAGCGCACTGATCGTATTACAGGGAATGGACGGGAGTGGCAAGGATGGTGCTACGGAAAAAGTATTCGGTGACTGTGCGCCTTACGATCTGCGCGTCCACAGTTTTAAGAAGCCCACCGAGTTAGAATTTGCGCACGACTTCCTCTGGCGCGTTCATCAGCAAGTTCCCAAAAAGGGTGAGATTGTCATCTTCAATCGTTCGCATTACGAAGATATTCTCATTCAACGCGTCCACGGCTGGATCAGCGAGGAGCACGTGCAGAAGCGTATGGCCGCCATCAATGCTTTTGAGGAATTGC
>JBCDIR010000393.1:0-4084 GCA_038748735.1 Bacteroidota bacterium
CCACCAGCTGTCCCTGCTCCTCAAAGCTAGGATAGCCCAAAAACGGCTGACTACTGTAAGTTGGAGAATATGTTATTTTGCGCAAAGTCATCATTAAATATTATATTATTTTTTTGTGCATGTATCGAAACTTGGTATATTTGCATTCGTATAAATGGACAAACCAATTTTCGATTTAAGTGTTTTTTTGAGGAAAGTTTTTAGACAAATCAAGTATCACATGAAACGTTTGTACGTATTACCGTTGGTAATTGTTACCCTTTTGTGCTTTACATCTTGCGAAAAAGATGAAAACTATCAACTCGACGATGAGTTGTCCCTCACGCTAGACGCAGCAGCCCCGGGCGGCAAAGCGTCCTTCCAACTTCCACGCAGTAACGACTATGCTGCTATTCCACAGGATCCGTTGAACCCCCTGACGGGTGAAAAGGTGAACCTGGGCCGTTTGCTCTACCACGAGACGGGCTTGGCCATTGCTCCTATGCTACCAGAAGGGGAAGGTAAGTTTTCCTGTGCCTCTTGTCACTTTGCTGCCGCCGGTTTCCAGGCCGGGCGCTTTCAGGGTATCGGAGAAGGTGGATCAGGTATTGGAGAGGGTGGCGTAGCGCGCTTGCGTTTGGACACTTACAAACCCGAAGAATTGGATGTGCAGCCCATTCGCACACCTACGGTTCTGAACACGGCTTACCAAGAGTTGATGTTGTGGAACGGACAGTTCGGTGCGGGTGGTGCCAACGTCGGTACCGAAGCCAACTGGACGGAAGGTACTCCTATTGCTACGAATCACCTGGGCTACCAGGGTTTAGAAATTCAGGCCATTGCGGGTATGAAAGTACACCGCCTAGATGTCGATTTGGAACTGGCAGAAGACTTGGGGTACAAAACCCTCTTCGACGCAGCTTTCCCCGACTGGCCAGCGGAAGAGCGCTACACCCGAGAAACGGCCGGGCTAGCAATCGCGGCCTACGAACGGACCATACTAGCAAATCGCTCACCTTTTCAGCTGTACTTACAAGGACGTACCGCCGCCATGACCGATGCGCAAAAGCGCGGGGCAATTGTCTTCTTCGGACCAGCTAACTGCGTGAGCTGCCACAGCGGACCGGCCCTGAGTAGTATGACCTTCCACGCACTGGGTATGAACGATCTAGACCAGTGTCCAGAAGAAATTTTTGGTGCCGGACCCGAATCAGGTGCCAATCTTGGACGGGGTGGCTTCACGAAGCGCGACGAAGAGAAATACGCTTTCAAAACCCCAACTTTATACAACTTAGCAGATTCTCCTTTTTACGGCCACGGTGCTAGTTTTAGGAGTATCCGTGAAGTGATTGACTATAAAAATAAAGGGGTGCCGCAAAACGAACGCGTGGCGCCGCAGTACATATCTCCGCAGTTTGGTCCCCTCCGCCTATCGGATGAAGAGGTAGGAGACCTGGTGGAGTTCCTCACCAGTGGCTTGCGCGATAATGACCTGTCGCGTTACCAACCACAGGAGGTCCTCAGCGGACAGTGCTTCCCGAATAATGACCACCAATCTAGTATTGATTTGGGCTGTAATTGATAAACGGTCCCGACGATTATTTTTTCATTAGGGATTTTGCTTTCAAATTTATGTTCGAAAGGGCGAGGAGGAACCGCGTTTCTCTCTCGCCCCTGATTATTTGGTACGCCACGTTTTGTTCGTCTAACAGCCCTTGGTACTGCGCGAAAAGCGCCCAACGCGTGCTAGCAGCGGGGGCTTCGCGGAGCGGGTCCGCTTCCCAGGGTAGATCCGGAGCACAGAGCAGCGTAAAATCGTAAGGGTGCCGCTGCGCATTCGTTAGTAAAGGGGAGACTTCGCCGTACTTCACTTTGCTCCAAATGTACAGTACTTCGGGGCCCGTATCACAAAAAAGGTAGGGAGCGTCAGGGTACTGAACGCTGAGTTCTTGTTCTGCTTGTCGTTGCCCGAGCCAGATCTCGTCTAGGTCCTTTTGTACGTACGGGCGGTCTAGGGCCGTGAGGTAGGTCCGCGCGTATTCGGGTACCCAAGGACAGGCAAAGTGCCGAGCGAGTGCTTGGGTAAGGGTGGTTTTACCCGCTGATTCGGGTCCGGTGATGCGGATTTTTCGAGTAGGCAAAGTAGCTATAATTTCTTCCAGAAGATGATTTTATCTTCCCCTTCGGACCAAAAATCGCGGAGAGTTGCTTCGTGGGTGTACCCCAAACTTTGGTAGAAAGCTACGGCGGGCACTTGCGCTTCGTCGTTGGATGTTTCGACGATGAGGAGACGGTGACCGGCTCGGCGCAGCACATCTTCAAGGTAGTTCATCATCTGTTTACCCACTCCCCTACCCTGCTGGTCGGCCCGTACGCCGATGGCGTAGAGGTTGTAGGTTCCTGCGGTCAGTTGTTCGGGGGCACAGTAACCGAGGGCGACGAGTTCGTTGTTCGCTAGGGCCGTAAACCACAAGGCCTCCGTTGCGGGATTATGAAGGTAGTCGGCTATCATATCGTCCAGGAGGGCGGCGGGGAAAAGTTCGATGGTATGGAGTATCTCTTTCAGACTAGTGAGATCGTCGACCTGAACGGGACGGATAGTTGCCATGTTTAGGATAGAATTGTGAGTGCAAATGTAGTTACTTTCATCTACTTGACCTTGCGAAGTCTTGCTAGGGCAAGCGTACGTTCTTTTAGTCGTAAGTAACCCACTATCGAAAAAATAGTCTTCGGGGCGAGGTGCGAATGTAGCGTACTTTACGAATTGAATCCGAAGCTGCACTGCCATCGCTGAGAAATAAATTTAACGATTGCTGTACGTAACTATATTCTATTCACCAGACTAAACCAAGCTTGGTATTTCCCTGTTTCTGATGATGCAAAGTAAACTTTCATGCACGATATAGAGCCTTTCTACCGCTGGCGCAATCGCTACATCGCGGCGCAGGATAATCGTTCACCCTTTTACGGTCGGACGTATTCCGAGTTTGAGTATTCGCAAAAAATCTACAACTATTATATCCATCCGCAGTGGGATAACTTTGGCTCCCCGACGCTTTACGCCAAGATTTTATTTGCGGACTACGACGAGCACTACGCCATCATCGAACTCATCGGAGAATGGAACGACTGTATTCACAACGACAGTATGTTCCTCAAACGGGAGTTGATCGACTACCTACTGGAAGAAGGAATCTACTACTATATCATTAGCTGCGAAAATGTACTCAATTTTCACGGCGACGACGATGCGTACTACGAAGAATGGCGCGAGGAGTTGCAAGAACACAACGGCTGGACGGTCCTACTCAACTTACAAGAACACGTCACGCGCGAGATGCAAGACCATCACCTCGACCATCATCTTCATTTTGGGGGGTTGTTCAACGACATCAACTGGCGACCCCACGAGCCACAACGGGTATTCGCAGCTATTGAAGGGGTACTGCCACAAGAACAGCGACGTGTCTATTGAGCAGCGCTAAAAAAGCCGCTGCCCAAGGTCGGACAACGGCTTGCTCGTTGATATACAAGTCGGATAGGTTTTACAGATTACTGGGTCTTAGCGACCAACATATTCCAATTCTACGGGGGTCAACAACTCATTTTGCAAGCCGAAATCACCGATGACGATTTCACCATTACTCAGCAAACGGATTTGGCGCTGCGGACCGGGGGCAATGCCGTATTCCCGGAAGAGCGCTTGGTACTTAGCGATGAGTTCGTAATCCAAGATGACTTCGTTGACGAAGATGTCGTGGTACTCGAACTCAATCTTTACGTGCTGCGCCTCGGCGGCGATGAGACCATCCTGGCGTAGGCTTTGTAGCACAGCCTGGCGGAAGGATTTCTTGATTTCGCAAGCTGCCGTGGGACACGAATCCAACGGGTTAGCCTGGCTGTCAATCGGTGTAAATAACGATATAGCACCTAACAAAAAAAGCGTTTGAATTAAGGTTTTCATGGTCGGGGTATTTTGGGTTTTCTAATGCGTCCTACTAACTTAAAGACAAGGCTTGTGCCGAAAAGTTGCACGCATTCTAATTAAATGATTGTCAACAACTTGTTAAATTTTACCACCGTTCTAGCGGAGACAATCTGTTCG
>JBCDIR010000394.1:0-4073 GCA_038748735.1 Bacteroidota bacterium
ATTTCATGAACATAAGATTTACACTCGGACTACTTTCTCTTTTACTCTTTCTCTCCCTTCCTTCCGTTCACAGCCAACAAATTTGGCCCGGAGACATCAACAACAACGGTGTCGTCAATGGTTTTGACCAATTGTACTGGGCGGTGGCCAACGGTGCCAGCGGCCCGACGCGACCCAACGCCAGTACGCTCTGGCAGGGACAGGATATGGGTAATGTTTGGAGCGCAGAATTTCCAGATCTTACTAACTACACTTACGCAGATGTTAATGGAGATGGACAAGTCAATTTTAGTGATGCAGAGGCGCTGAACGATAATTTCCAGCAGATTCACGGTACGCTCTCTCCTGATCCGTTTCTACCCGCACTAGACGACGGATCAATAGAACTTTCCTTCACGGGAACGGAAGAACTCATCGTTGCGAATCAAAGCAAAAGCTTGGGGCTAAACTTAGCAAGTGAGTCGAAAATTTACGGCTTTACCTTTACGCTCACTTACCCTGAGGGTAGCCTACGGGCCGAAGATGGCATACAAGTTGGTCTAGAGCAGAACTCATTTTTCAATCCAAACAACACTGGTGTTATCGCCTTTGTGCAACAAAATGCGGCAGAACATAAAGCTACTATTACTATAGTGCGTACTAACCAATCGAATACCGAGGGTGAAGGATTTATTGCTAAAGTGATTCTCGCTTTCTCTTCGCTGGAAAACGTAGTTGGCAACGAACTGACATTTACAATTTCTGACCTCGTAGCAATTAACAAAGATTTGGAAACGATGGGTATGGTGGCCAGCGGGTTCAACATCAATATTACTAACGAAAACAGCGGCAGTTGCCCCAATACCATTGCCCCGGTCTGCGGTAGCAATGGCGTTACCTACCTCAATTCCTGCTTTGCGATGGCGGCGGGTATCAGCGACTATACCGAAGGAACCTGCTTTGGTAGCGCCTGTATTGCCCCCAACGATATTGACCCTGACGCTGTCTGCCCGGCGGTTTACGAACCCGTTTGTGGTTGTAATGGTATCACGTACTCGAACCAGTGCGCGGCTGATGCGGCGGGCGTACAAAGTACGACTTCCGGGCCGTGTAATACGAGTAGCACTTGCTACGATCCGCAGTACGTGGTCTCTAGTTCGCAGACCTCCGTGGATGGCGCATCGGGTGTAATCACCACTAATGCCTCTAGTACCTATAATCCAGTTTGTGGGTGCAATGGTGTAACTTATACTAACGCCTTTTTGGCACAAGCTAGCGGTATTACGGTTTACACTTCGGGTACCTGTGAAAGCGCGTGTATTGACCCAACGGAGATCGATCCTGGTGCCATTTGTACGACGGATTACGATCCCGTATGTGGTTGTAACGGCGTGACCTATACCAATAGTTGCCGAGCCGATGCGGCGGGTGTGACCAGTTACAGCAATGGTCCCTGCTCGGGTAACTCTAGCTGGTGCGCCGAGGCTATTCCCGTGCAGTGTGGGGACTTCCTGCCGTACGAAACCACGATTGGAGCGGGTAACAACATTTTGAATTATCCCGGCTGTTCTGGTAACACTTTCCTGGGCGCAGATCGGGTATACGTCGTACAAAACCAAACGGCGGGTGATCTACAAATCGGTTTGGAAATTTTGACGCCCGGCCTCGACTTAGACCTCTTCCTCTTGGCGGATAATTGTAACCAAATTTCTTGCCTGGCGCGGAGTACTACCAATAATTCTGTTACGAATAACGAGGGAATCATCCTCGAAGATGCGCCCATTGGCACGTATTACATTGTGGTGGATGGGCAGCACCCAAGTTCTCAGGGTAACTTCCGCTTGGAGGTGAGCTGTGGCTACTTGTTCTGCGGCGATGCGGTTCCACTTACTTGCGGCACTCCTTATTACGGTAGCAATCAAGGCGGCCACGACGACGTTTCGCTCTACCAGTGCGGCAACGTCCTCAACGTAGAGAATAATGGCCCCGAGATCGTCCATACCTTTACGACTACGCAAGCCGGTCCCGTAAACATCCACCTAGCGGGCTTGACCGCCAACTTGGAGCTTTTCCTCTTGCAATCCTGCGATCGGGGTAACTGCATGGAATACAGCCAAAACGGCGGCACTCAAAACGAACACATTTCAGCTTACCTCCCCGCGGGTACGTACTACGTCGTAGTGGACGGCTACAACGGCGCTATTGGCAACTATACCCTGACGGTCGACTGTTCCAGCGCCTGTGATTTCGTGGCAACGGATATTTCTGCTACGCCCAGTTCTTGCGGTGGCAACACTGGTACCATTTCCGTCGCCTCCAGTGGAGGGACGCCTAATTATTTGGTGACTTATAGCGGTCCACTGAGCGGCAGCTTTACGACTTCGGCCAACTCTTGTACGATTTACCACCTCCCTCCCGGTACGTATACCGTTACCAAAACGGACGCACAGGGATGTAGCATTTCTGGTAATGTCACCATCCTGGGTGGCGGTAATTTGAGTGCCCAACTTACCCCCAATGATGCCGTTTGTATGTCTCTGGGTTCCATTGGTGTATTAGTTAGCAACGGCCAGGCTCCTTACCACGTCTATTTGAACGGACCTGTTTCTGGCTCGACCAACGTTAATAGTAATAACTTCACCATTAATGATTTGTCTGCTGGTGATTACAATATCATCATTACGGATGCCAATGGTTGTAGCTTATCGCAACAACTAACGGTGGGTGAATCAAGTGGTAACTTCGTGTGGGACTTTGAGGTGTCACCCGCCAACTGTGGCAATTATGGCCAAATTCACATTGATACCTATAACGGCTATCCACCGTACACCATCGTCCTCAACGGCCCAGCGTCGGGCGTAGCTACGGTTTACCCAAGTAGCTTCAACTTAGTCAATCTACCTGGCGGCACGTACGAAGTAACCGTGGAAGATAACAACTGGTGCCGCACCACGCGCACCATCGTCGTCCCCGATGGTAACCTCAATATCGAATCTACGCCGACCGCCGGAACCTGCGGCAGCGAAGGCAGCATCACCGTCAACGTAGCCAACGGCACGGGCAACTATAACGTCAGTTGGACCGGACCAGAAAGTGGTAGTACAACGACCAACAGTACGAGCTACGTCATCCCCAACCTCACGAGCGGGGACTACACCATTTCCGTTTCCGATGCGGGCGGCTGTTCCGACGCACAGAACGTCACCGTAGCTTCCTCCGAAGGTGACGAACTCAACATCAATGTTATTCCGCTGCCGGGTAGTTGCAGTCAGAATGGCGCACTCTGGATCGACATCTACACGGGGGTTCCGGGCTACACCGTCAGCTATACGGGACCAGAATCGGGTACGGTATTCACCAACTCGGACGGACTAGATATTGCTAACCTACCCTGTGGCACCTACACCGTCACCATCACGGACATGAATGGTTGCTCCGGAACGGTGACCACCGAACTGGGAGGTTGTGACCAAATTGACGTAGACCTGACGCCCACCAACGGACTTTGTGGTGAAGACGGTTCTTTACTCGTTACGATCAACGGCGGTTCGCCCACCTACACCGTTTCTTGGTCCGGCGCGGAAAGCGGCCAAACCACGACTTCTACCAATACGGTCAATATTCCGAACTTGTCCGCCGGCACGTACTCCGTTCAGGTAACGGACGCGGGTGGTTGTACGGATTACGCAATAGCGCAAATCTCTACCAGCGAGTCCAACCTCAACGTAAGCGCTACGGTATCCGAAGCGACTTGCAGCTCGGAAGGACAAATTGGCCTAACGATGAGCGGCGGCACGGGACCTTATCAAATCAACTGGACGGGTCCAGAATCGGGTACGGCTACGAGCAATAACGTCGGTTTCACCATCGCTTCCCTCGCGGCGGGTACTTACCAAATCTACGTCACGGACGCCAACGGTTGCGGGGACAATGCCGAAGTCATCATCGAAAACACCGCCAGTAACCTCGACATCAGCCTAACGGGCAACGACGGCATTTGCGGCCAAGTTGGTAATATTGGTGTGCTCATCAGCAACGGTAACGCGCCCTACCAAGTCGTCTGGTCTGGACCAGCCAGCGGTAGCGCTTCAACG
>JBCDIR010000395.1:0-4060 GCA_038748735.1 Bacteroidota bacterium
AGCCTCACTAATGCTAAGGCATTGCTTACGTTTTTTGCCTTAATAGCACTAAAAATAGCTGCGCCTCCTTCCTACACAAATTGTATTCACGACGTCTATTCTTCGTAGTGAATCTGATCTAGTTGAATTCTATCAAGCGCAAAATTCAACTAGACCGTAGCACTTGTTGTGTCTATATTCACCACTTAAGACGATGTATTTAAAATAAGATACTTAAAAAAATCTTAATATTTCGCTCGGACGACTATTCCTCTTCTTCCGAATCGGTGCTGTCGTCGCGGCTTACCACCGTAACGTCGGCAATGCTATCCTTCTTGTCCAAACGGATCACTTTTACGCCCTGCGTGGAACGTCCCATCACCCGAATGTCTTCCGCACGCATGCGAATGACCACGCCGGATTTGCTGGTAATCATCAAGTCATTTTCTTCCTTCACGGCCTTGATTGCTACCACAGCACCCGTTTTATCGGTGACCATCATATTGCGCACGCCCTTACCACCACGGTTGGTGAGGCGGTACTCTTGGAAGTCGGTTCGCTTGCCTAAACCCTTCTCGGAAATAGCCATAACGGTAATGTCCGTATCGCTGGGGTCGATACAAATCATCCCCACTACCGCGTCATCTGGTCCGGCTAGACTGATACCGCGTACGCCCGCCGCCGTACGGCCCATCGGACGGGCCTTCGATTCTTCAAAACGAATGGCGTTGCCCATGCGCGAGGCCAAAAATACTTGGCTGTCTCCCGTTGTAAGGCGCGCTTCCAACAGTTGGTCACCCTCGTTGATGGTAATGGCGTTGATGCCCCCTACCCGTGGACGAGAGTAGGCTTCGACGGCCGTTTTCTTCACCACGCCCTTCTTCGTACAGAACATAATGTAGTGGTTCTGCAAGAATTCTTGATCCGTTAGATCTTTGACGATGATGTAGGCCCGCACTTTATCTTCTTTGGGAATGGCGAGGATATTCTGAATCACGCGGCCTGCAGAAGTCTTGGAGGCTTCGGGTATCTCAAATATCCGTAACCAGTGACACCGTCCCTGCTCGGTGAAGAGCATGAGGTAATTGTGGTTGGTAGCGCCGAACATATGCTCTACGAAGTCTGCATCGCGGGTGCGGCTGCCCTGGCTGCCGCGTCCGCCCCGGGTTTGAGTACGGAATTCGGACATCGGCGTCCGCTTGATGTACCCCAGGTGGCTGATGGTCACGACCACCTCTTCGTTCTTGATGAGGTCTTCGATGGAAATATCGCCCGCTTCGAGACTGATCTCAGAGCGACGGTCGTCGCCGTAGCGCTCTTTGACCTCGGCCAGTTCGTCCTTGATAATGTCACGCTGCATCTGCTCGCTATCGAGAATGGCTTGCAGGTGGTCAATCAGGGCTTTGATTTCGTTATATTCGCTGCGGATTTTATCGCGTTCGAGTCCCGTCAGCTTCTGGAGGCGCATGTCCAGAATGGCTTTCGCCTGGGGTTCGGATAGGACGTTCCCCTCTAGTACGACGAGTTCCCCCGTTTGGGCTTCTTCGACGAGTTCGCCGAATTTCTTCCAGAAAGCGTCCTTGTCATCGATAAAATCGCCGCGCATCAGGCCGTTGCGGGCCTCTTCGGGTGTAGCCGAACGGCGGATGAGCGCAATCACTTCGTCTAAGTAATCCAGGGCGACCAACAAACCGACGATGATGTGTGCTCGACTCAATGCCTTGTTCAACTCAAAGCGCGTGCGTCGCTGCACGACTTCCAGGCGAAATTTGATGAACTCCTCAATGATGTCTTTGACGTTCAAGATCATCGGACGGCCATCGACGAGGGCAACGTTATTGACGCCGTAACTCGTTTGCAGTGGAGTATATTTATACAACTTGCTGAGTACAACACTCGCCATCGCATCCCGCTTCACTTCGATGACGATACGGAGACCGTCGCGGTCCGATTCGTCACGGACGTCGCTGATACCGTCGACTTTTTCGCCGGCCATTTCCGCAATTTTAATCACCAGGTTAGACTTGTTAACCTGATACGGAATTTCGGAAACGATAATGGTCTCCCGGTCGCGGTTATCGGTGATGATCGTCGCCTTGGCACGCACCACTACCCGGCCACGGCCCGTATGGAAAGCATCCTTGATTCCTTGGTAATCGTAGATGATTCCCCCCGTCGGAAAGTCTGGTGCCTTGATGTGCTGCATCAGCTCATCAATCGTGATGTCGGGATTGTCGATGGTGGCCACCGTACCGTCGATTACCTCCGTGAGGTTGTGCGGCAACATATTGGTAGCCATACCCACGGCAATACCCGAAGCGCCATTAACGAGCAGATTCGGAATCTTAGCGGGCAGTACCGTCGGTTCTTCGAGCGTATCGTCGAAGTTGAGGGCAAAGTCAACCGTATCTTTGTTCAGATCACTGAGGATATCATCACTGATGCGGCGCAGACGGGCCTCGGTATAACGCATGGCCGCGGGGCTATCGCCGTCCATACTGCCAAAGTTACCCTGCCCGTCGACGAGCGGGTAACGCAGGGACCAATCCTGGGCCATCCGTACCATGGTGTCGTAAACGGACGTATCCCCGTGCGGGTGATATTTACCGAGTACCTCCCCAACGATACGGGCTGATTTTTTGTGTGCTTTGTTGTACGTCAATCCCAGTTCAGACATGCCGTACAGTACCCGTCGGTGAACGGGTTTGAGTCCGTCACGGACATCGGGTAAGGCACGAGAAACGATCACGGACATAGAATAATCTATGTACGCAGATTTCATCTGTTCCTCAATGTTGACGGGAATAATTCGCTGTGTAGATGACATCTAGCGGTGGTAAGAAGTTGTATAAAAAGTCAATCCAAAGTTACTAGTGAAGACCATCATTTAGTCTATATTTTAGCAACATGCAAAGATAAGAAAATATGCGAAATTACGGGAGGAAAACGGACTAGTTTTCGTGGTTATTTTTGGGTGTTCTAGCAAGGAATAATCAGTTAAAATGATTTAACTTACCAGCGCACTCTACTGGCCCAGGGCGTGTTTGAATATCACAACTACGTACAACAATATTTACGATGAAAAATCTGCTACCGCTGCTTTTAATACTTCCTTTTTTGGGTCTTTCGCAAACGACCAGTTCGGTGAATGCGGATGGAAACCTGATCGTCAATGGAGCACCCTTTTTTCCGCTTGGCTACTACGCCGAATCATTCATTGGCCTGGAAGAAAACCGTTCCAATGCCCAGCTACTCGCCGAGGCGGGCTTCAATCTACTATTTACTGACCACGACTTCATGGACGCGGCGGAAAATGCGCAGTTTATGGATGAATGTGCCGACTACGGCATTTATAACATGATCGGATTTTACGACGCAATCGATTTTTCGTTCATCGAGTCCCTGAGTGGTAAGCCCTCCCTACTCACTTGGTGCATCGCCGATGATGCGCAACGCTGGACGGGTGAGGAAGTCCAAACCCGCGAAACGCAGGTACTAGCCGTAGACAACACCCACGTCACATCCGGCTCGGAATGGTACGGTTTTGACGATCTTGAGGTGTTGGCGGGCCGCCTCGCCGGAATGGATATGACGGGCTTACAATTTTACCCCGTAGTGACTAATTCGGACGGTATCATCAATGCTTACGACCGCTTTAAAACCTTTACCGAATTGAGTGCGGAGCAGCAAAACGTCCCCTTCGGTATCATACAAACCTACCGCTGGTCGGATTCATCGGAAGACGCTCGCTTTCCTTTCCCTAGCGAGGTGCGGGCCATGGCGTATACGGCCCTAATTGCTGGCGTCAAGGGCTTGATGTTTTATACCCTCCGCGACTACGACGAGTCGGAAGTAACCACCATCAATACCACTTATCCCGAGGTATGGAACGAGACGGTACAGATTGCGCAAAACGTACTGGACTCACTTGCCACGCCTATCTTACTAGGAACGCCACAATACCTAGCGGATGCCACCGGACATCCCGACGTAAAAGCCACCACCTGGACGTACGAGGGCAGTACCTACCTGCTGGTGGTGAACCTCAATCAAGTAGCCAGTGCTGCTATCAATCTTGACT
>JBCDIR010000396.1:0-4059 GCA_038748735.1 Bacteroidota bacterium
ACCTGCTCGACGAACAACTCGGCCAAGCGGGCTTCTATATCGTGGGTGATTTCTTCGTAGCCTTCCGTTGCCCGAAAATGGTTGTGGATGGCTTCTAAGTAAGAACGTAAGTGGGCGTAGGCGTCTTCATCAATCGTGAAGGGGTATCCGCCGAGATTGATATTAAATACCTTATTCATCGTTTTGGTGATTGTGCGTGTTGTGATGGACTGCGCTGACGAGTTGGGTCCAGTGGTCCAGTAGGTTTTCAAAAAATGCTCTGCCGTCCTCCGTAATGGAGAAATACTTGCGGGGTGGTCCACTCGGGCTTTCGCGCCAGGTGTACTTCAACAAGTCGGCATTCTTCAGTCGGGTGAGTAAGGGGTACAACGTACCTTCTTTCACCGCTAGTAAGGGCGTGTCCTTCAGCTTTTCCTGAATGGTGGACGGGTAAATTTCGTCCTCCGCAGCAATCGCCGAAAGCACAACCAGCTCGAGGATTCCTCGACGTAGTTGCTTTTGTGAAGCGTCCAATGCTTTTTGCTGTTTTGGTGACATCATGGGACAAAGATATGGTACCGCCAGGTATTATGCAACACATAGTACCTAGAAAAGCATGCTACTATGGGGTAAATAGTGGTACTTCTCGACGAAAGGCCGGTTTTTATCGACGAAGGGATGAGGTTTTTTGGGGGCGGCTGCTCCCACTTGATCGGGCTCGTTCCTACTTAGGCACTGGCTTGTACTGGCTGGATGTATATATTGATGAGTGGCGAACACAGTGTAAGCTCGTGAAACAATAAACTCTAGATTGTTGTCGACTTGTTAATTCCCTTACGTTGCGGGTGAAAACGCTTACCTTAGGTGAGTACTTAAAAATCACCCGACATGAAATACCTCTTACTCAGTGTACTGGTCACCGTATTGTTGCAATGCCAACCCACTACACCACCCGCCGCACCTACCACGATAACAACGGAAGAAGCTACGACTAATCCCGACAAAGCCGCCATCGAAGCGGTAATCAACAACTACTTCGATGGCTGGCTGACGGGAGATACGACGCTGGTGGGTAGCGCCATGCACAGCAGTTGCCACCTTAAATTCGCCCGCGACGGGCAGATTCTAAAACGCAACCGCACCGAATACCTCAGCAACTTCCAGCCTCGCCCTCGCCTGCCCAATGCCGAGGGCCGTATCCTTAGCATCGACATAGTCCTTACTGCCGCTGCGGCCAAGGTAGAGCTAGAAACAGAAACGCGTCTGTTTACCGATTACTTCAACCTCCTAAAAGAGGGGGACCGCTGGTACATTACCGATAAGGTGTCGACTAACCTAACTAAGTGACGTTAACGGCAAGCCGTTAGTCGAAAAAATCGGATAAACTGCGACATGATAGGGTTATTTTGTACTAAAAATGATCGGCAGCGGAAAAATATCGGGACATACGGGTACATCATTCAGGCACCGTAAAGGATTTGCCCTACGCAAACGTCACCTACGGCAGTTGCAAGCCAGCCAGTCGACGGTACCGGATCACGGCACGTACCGGGCTAGAGGAGGCGGTGAGCGCTGGGAGATAGTAGCACGCTTGTTAGCAGTTGTAGCTACACTGACAATATTATTCCTTATCGGCAGACCGTTCTGGAATACCTTCGTGAATTACCGAACGGAACTTGCGACTGAACCCATTTATTATGGCGGCATTTCTCCAGCTGAGCGCATGGATGCCGTCGTCATCATGCGTCGGGAAGGGTATCAATACCTAGCGATGGAAGAGTGGGCTGCGGCGGAACGTGCTTTTCAGGTGGCCTTGCGACAAGTTCCTGATGATCCAGCATCGAACTTGGGATTGGCTGAGAGCTTGTGGCAGCAGTGTGCGCGGGCGGGGCAAAACTGTACATTAGCTAGGCAGCAGATGCTGTTCTGTACTGAAAAAGGATGGTAGTCGATGTCAAGTACCTGCTCGCAACGGTCTCCCCACCGGAGCAAGTTTGCCGAAGCATTTAACGCAGCAAACGAACACGGTACTTAAAAAATGGCAGTTGTCGGAAGTTAAAAACGAGTGTACCGTCGGTGTCGGAGACACCCGTCAGTTAGTTGCTGTATGTCCGTCACTACCACTAGTGCTACACTTCGGCAAGATGCGCTGGTCAGAGACCATGCGCGAGCGGGTTGAAGTTCGTAGGTATGCTTGTAGACGGTATACCAATTGTCAGAGAGGACTTCGGTAGTATGGTTGCGGAGGTTGGACATGCTTTGTTTTATGCAGCCATTGCAAATGAAATATTACCGAAAGGAGATACTATTTCATCTTTGAGTAATCCTTTTAGACTAATATCTTCATCTACAGCAGGCCAGTGAACGCCGACACCGCCACCTAACAGCTGAAAGTTGTCTAGTTCTTTAGCATTAGTTACTGAAACTAGACGCTCAGAGGCACTGAGCTTTTTCTGAATAATTTTTGCGTTATTAAGCACGAAGACTATCATATCTAATGATTTGTAACAGTGTACCCCGACTATTCGTAGACCACCTTCAAAAATGATTTGCTCTAAAGCATCGTACTTATTCTTCGAAGAACTCATTCCATTGCTTGATTAAAAACTCAGCGTTATCCTCGACGATTTTTAAAATATCTCGCCGCTCTCTCGCTTTGTAATTGTGAAAATATTGCGTTTCAATATCAGGCTCTAGCCAAATCTTTGCGTACCCTTCTCCCTTCGACACGTGTATGTGCGCAGGCTCATCGCGATCCGAAGCGTAGAAGTGGAACCGAAAACCATTGATATTTAAAACAGTTGGCATGCAGCTAAAATACGCCCTTTCTGTAACATTAACAACCAAAAATGGAGCGACGCACACCGTACATCGCTCCACTCTCACTACGCTAGTCGAACTAAGTTAGAAACTCGGGCAGTAGACTCCCCGGCGCTGCGGGCCACAGATTTTGTACTGCAAAGCCAATTCAAAACCACCGTTGCCGTTACTGGCCGTCCGCAGTGGCGAAACGTTGATATCGTAGCTGAAGCCGAGGCTGAACTGATCGAAGTCAAAGCGCGTCGAAGCGATAACGGCATCGTTGAGGACACCGGAATCAATCTTATTGGAAATACGCGTCCACAAACCGATTTGCCAGGATTGTGAGCCCGCCTGACGGCCCGTACCGAGCAAGAATTTCAGGCTCGTACCTGCGTTCACTTGGAAGGATGGTCCCTGGCTCATCACAATTACCCCGGGAAGGATACCGAAACGGTTGCTCAATAAAAACTCACCGCCGGCGTGTCCCGTAAAGCGGCTGTAAAGGAGATCTTCGTCCAGGCTGCTGAACGACTGGTCCGCACGGTTCAAGTGGTGAAACGCACCACCAATGTAGAGGCTATTGTTCTTGTCGAAGGTCATAAACCACAAGAGACCAGCGGCTAAATCACCGAATAAAAATTCCGTTCGGTCAAAGTTCATTTCTTCACCGGACAGTGCTGTTTCGTCAAAACCACCGTTGCCATCGTGTTGGAGGCCCCAGCGGAGTTTAAGGAAGTCCAAACTACGCTGCGCGACGCCCGCCTCGGCTCCTACGACGAGGTAGTGGCCATAGTTGCGGCTACCGCCCATCTTCTTCGAATAAGAAGCGGACAGCTTACCCGTTACGGTGGCAAAATCAGCTTCTCCGGCGCGGTCCCCCCAGAAGGTGGCTCCGATTCCGAAGTAGTCATTCCGGCCCACGGCGATGCGTTGGTCGTATGACATATTGTAGGTGCGGAAAGAGTTGGATTTGAGGACACTCGCCCACTGGTTGCGGTAGTTAGCCGTCAGGCGGATATTACAGTTCATCACGCCCGTCATGGCCGGATTAAGGTTCAGCGGCGACAGATAGAACTGCGAAAAGTGAATGTCCTGTGCCTTGGCGGAAAAACCCACTGCCAATAACACGACAAAAAGTGCGATGTGTTTAAGTCTTGTCATAGAGACTTTCAATTTGATCCGTAACAGATTTCTTCAATAATCACAATGATACACTAAATGCGGCGCATTCGCCGAAACGTTACGGGTATTTTAACAAAAATAGACAGCATTTGTAAG
>JBCDIR010000397.1:0-4052 GCA_038748735.1 Bacteroidota bacterium
AGGGCAGCGGGCAGTTTGCCAACACCACTGGCAGTGTCTTCCTCGGCTTCCGGGCGGGTGCCTCCGAAAGCAACAACAACCGCCTCTACATCGAAAATTCCGACAGCACGGCACCACTGATCTACGGCGAATTCGATAACGACAAGGTGGCCGTCAACGGTGGCCTACAAGTCAATTCTACCACCGACGGCTTTACGCTTCCCCGCATGACGGCCACCCAAGCTAGCGCACTAACGGCCTCCAATGGTATGATGATTTACGTGACCTCCACCGATGCTACGTTCACTGCTAAGGGCTTCTGGGGCTTTGAAGAGGGATTTTGGGTCAAACTGTAACCCGATTGTGGGAGTCTCCGGCTGGGGGCTCCTTCTTCTTTGGGTACTCGCTGACCTACGGTCGGGTTCGTGGGAGTGCCCCCACCACTGCGCAGCAGGTACAACCATAAATTTGACACCGTCAAATTTATACCGCCACGCAGTACCCATCATTTCATTTTTCACCAAACCTATTCCTCATGCAACATATACTCCTTTTCGTGGTGCTACTTCTTACCTCCTTGCGTCTTTCCGCTCAGACGACTTTGCAAGTTTACGGGAGCTATCTCCTAAATATACGCAACGCCTACCTCGTAACGGACAGCACGCACCTGTACTTCCGTACGGCCATGAATAATTCCTTCGCCATCCTGAAAATCACGGGCGACTACGACACCCAACTCGAAGCCCACGGTAACCAATTCAGTGAAGTGGAAATCGCCAAAACACCGGGCAAGAAAGTCGTCATGTCACGATCACAGGATCATCTTTTCATTGAGGATCGGCTCAATTTTTCGAGCATCGACAATCATCTACTCGTCAATACGGCCGCGATTCGTTTTTACCAAAGCGGAGAGATAACCGGGTACAGCGACCGCAACTACTGCATCACCAACGACCTAGGCTATCTACAACGGCAATTACTCGGTGCTACGCCATTTGAGTTTCCCATCGGCTACGACGAAAACACCTACAACCCTGTCATTTTAGCTGAATACAATACGCCTGCCGATTACCGGGTACGCTGCCTGGAACACGTACTGACGATGGGAGACAGCGGAACACCCATCAGCAACGGGGCCGTGGATGCGTCCTACCATATATGGGGTGGCAACTCCGGGGACATGCTACTAGAGGTAGTAGCCAACTGGGCCGATGTCGATGAACTGTCCGGTTTTGACCGCAGCAAATGCGGGGTCTCTCGCTGGAATGGCACCCAATGGGATTTACAGTTGCCCGACGTCGGTCCGGCGGTGGGGAGCAATCCCTACCTCCGGGACCGGGCTGACTTTATGGACGAAGGTTACTTCGCCGTGGGGGGGCAGACCCTGGCCGATCCCGGAGGGCGCGTGGACGTAAAAGTACTGCTTCAGGGTACCTACGATAGCGCAGGGGAGCACCGCGATGACCTGCGTAGCGGCGGCTACCTGCCCGGTGGCGAACCTTATTCGGCCCTCGGTTTTCAGCAAGCGGGCTTTGGTGGTGGCGAAGCCGTTGATTTATCCGTCTACAATACCACGGGTTCCGATGCCATCGTGGATTGGCTGCTGCTGGAAATTTTTGATACCAACACCCCCGAACAACTCGTAGCGACCAAAACAGTCCTCCTCCAAAAAGATGGCGATGTAGTTGATCTGGATGGGGAATCGGTGGTCAATATTCCCGGTTTACCGGAAGGTAACTACCGCATCGCGCTGCTACACCGCAACCATTTGCCGGTCAAGATTGCCGTTCCGGTATTCCTATCCGCTACGACCACGACCATTGATTTGATGACCGATCCGATGACTCTCGTAGGAGGACCCAATGCGGTGACCGACTTCGGCGACGGCTTTTACGGCCTGGTTAGTGGCGATTCCGACGGGAACGGTCAAATCCAGAACACGGACGGGAATAATATGCTCCAAATACTGGGGGCTTCGGGCTATCTCTCTGGTGATACGGACCTGAATGGCCAAGTACAAAACATTGATTTACAACTCAAACTAACACCTAATCTGGGACGAGGACAACAGTACTGAGTATCCTTCGACCACAAAATCCATTTGTTATGAAATTCTCTAGTTTTTTCTTTTTCCTAGCTGCACTGCTGCTGGGGGGAAGCAGCTTTGCCCAAGATGTGACCTTTTCTTTGCAAAACCCGCAAATCACGAACGGTGGTGCAAATTACGAGGCGGACATTTACGTAAGTAGCAACACGGGCTTTAAGATGGGCTCGGGGCAATTATATCTGAACTACAATGAACAGGCTTTTGGGCCCAACGTACAGGCTAACGGTAAGTTTGTCTATCTCCAACCGCCGGGCAGTATTTTGGGCACGCTAGTGGGTAACCCACCGTTTCAATTTGCTTTTTATCAAGACTTTATCGTCAATGATAATATCACCGATCGGGTGTCGATCTCTTGGCAACACGCCTTTTCCGAAGCCTGCTTAGGAGCCAATAACGTAACGAGTACGTCAACTTTTCTGGCGCACGTTTCTTTTACCTTTCTGCCGGGTGCCAGCAGCTTAGACCCGGAACTCTGTTTTGAGAGTGCCAATTTATTCGTCAACCAAACCTTCACGGCCTGTGGGCCACCCACCTGTGGTAATGTAAACTGCTTCGCTAATCCGGGCACCCAGCTGACGAACGATGCTTACGATTGTTCTGCGCTGTTGCCCGTGACCTTGCTACAATTTGGTGTCCATGAACAGGTAGACGATGCTCATCTGACTTGGCAGACTGGGCAGGAGACTGGGAGTAGTCATTTCGTAGTGGAAAAGAGTACGAATGGCCATCAGTGGCAGTACTTGGGGCGAGTAGCCGCCGCTGGTGATAGTTACACGTTGCGAAAGTATCGATTTACGGACTACCGTTTTCGGGAGAATTTCGCTGGCGTATCTACGTTCTACTACCGTCTGCGAATGGTTGATTTGGACGAAAGTTTTGCGTATTCTGACATTGAAAAAGTCCAAGTATCCAGCACAATTCAGTCTGACATTAGCGTGTATCCTAACCCCTCAGCTCCCGCAACTCAGTGCCAAGTTACTGTTACAGGGGCCACTAACACGGACTGGACTTGTCAAGTATTGGATGCGCAGGGTCGAAGTATAAATACGGTCATTAACGTAGCACACGTGACAGCCGCAACTCTCACGTGGCAGATAAACGACTTGTCACCGGGTGTATACTGGATACGCACCCAAACGGTTGACGGACGGCAGTTACTGACCCGTCGCTTAGTGGTACAGCGATAAGGGTACGGGTGACAAGGTACAACGTCCAGGATGTTTCTTACGTTAGTATCGTATGAAGCGTTTTTTGATACTGTTATTCCTGTTACCCACCGGTTGGGTACTGAGTCAAGACCGCCCGTCAATTCCACCGCAGCAGCCAATTAAGTACGTACTAGCGGACGCCGCAGCGCTACGCCTTGTCCCCGACGAGGACTCGGAAGTGTTGAAATACCTGACTTGGGCGCAGACCGTAACAGCAGTAGCCACCGAAGGGAGCTGGAGCAAAGTATTCGCCGAGGATGGGGCTAAGTTGTACTACTTATTGAGTGAGATGCTAGGTGATACGCTCACTTTCGTGGAACGCGCCCGTGCGCTGACGGATAAATCACCACGGGTCTATTACGAGCTGTTGCGAGTGTATGACCAGCCCCAATATCAGGAGCAGCAGGAGGCGCTCGCTTCGGAATGGCTACAAGCGCGGCGAGAGGGGCATGTTGAGCTGGGGCCAACGGTCTGCACTGATGTTAATTACGTCGCTTACCGCTACTTAGCGAAGCGCTATTTAGCGACGGAGCGCATTAATCGGTTACGGGTACTGCGGGCCATCTCCAAACCGACGGCTACCTGGGTGCGGCTCGATTTGGCCAAAGCCGCTATTGACCAAGGTGACTTTCGGACCGCGCAACGTTATTTGACGGAAGTTTTTCAGTCTTAGTCCGCTTTTTTATACCTTGATTTGGATTGTGAATACCCAACCGATTCGCCCTCAGCACCCCGCCAGCAATTGGAAAATTACGCCC
>JBCDIR010000398.1:0-4051 GCA_038748735.1 Bacteroidota bacterium
ACAGCCTAAAATGGTACTTAGCAACAAGCCGTATTCAAAATGATCGAATACTCACGCCTCAAACGGCACCGACCACTGCCGCCAAATCGCCAGGATTCGTACGCTGATGACGAAGACGAGCGTTCCGGCGTAATCGATGAAGAGGATGATGTCCATACGGAGGGTCCTTAGTTTTGTCGCAAAGATCGTCGCTTCTGCGCAAATTTATTCACTTTTGGGTACGGACTTACGTTCCTGCCAAATAATCATTCTTAATATAAAAACTTTAGCTTTGCACTAATGGTTAGTGTTAAACTAAATTCCCATACCACATCGTTTTGAGTCTAAATCCTAAATGCTATGCCACGGCAAATCGGTCTCTTGTTCCTGCTGTTTTTTGGTCTACAATTGGGTTACCCCCAAACACCTGCCGAGCGTGCGCAACGAGCCTATCAGCAGCAAGTAGCGAAGGATTACGCTACGGCTATCGCTGCGTATGAGTCGCTCCTGACCGACGGCTATACCTCCGCTGATTTACACCTGAACTTAGGCCTAGCTTACTACCGCAACGACCAACTCGGACCCGCTATTTGGCAACTGGAAAAGGCCCGTAAGCTGCGCCCCTACGACGCCGAAATCGACAAAAATCTTCAGCTTATCCGCAATGAGCAGGAGGATGGTTTACTGCCACTACCCGCCTTTTTCTTGCGGGCGTGGTGGCAAAGTCTGGCCGCCCGTTTGTCGGTCAATGCTTGGGGCATCCTCGCCCTGCTGCTGCTTTTTAGTGGTGTCGGTGCGCTGGGAGCACGCCTCTGGTACCGTCGTCAAACAGCGCCGCCCGCGTGGTGGTCCGCTTGGCAAAGTCGCTTATTACCACTGGGGTTAGCTACGCTATTATTAGCCTTTTGTTTTGCGGGCTTGGCCGGTACGCGCCAGCAGGTACTGAACACCCAACACTACGGGGTGGTACTACCCGCGCAGGTTACGTTGCGAGTGGCCCCCGACCAGGCGGCGGACGCTACCTTCGAGGTGCATACGGGCTTGCACGCACGCCTACTGGACGAATTTGAAAACTGGGTCAAAATTGGCCTCGTCGATGGTCGGGAAGGCTGGTTACCCAGTGAGGCGGTTGGGAAAATTTAGGATTACTATATTAGCCCACGCGCTTTCAATTCCAAATACTTATTGATGGTATTAACGGCCAATTCCTCCGGTTTGGTCAGTACGGCCTGGATGCCGAATTGTTGTAACTTTTGCACCATCGCCTGTTTTTCGGACAAGAACTTCCGCGCCACGGTTTGGTGGTAGATGCCGGGAACGTTGTCGGGTGTCTGCGCGGCGAAGCGTTCGATTTCCGTATTTTCAAAAAAGACGACCATTAACAAGTGAAAACGTCCTACACGGCGCAGGATGGGTAATACCCGCTCCAGGGCAGACATGCTCTCAAAATTGGTGTACAACACCAGCAAGCTGCGCCCGCTGATGAGCTTGCGACTGAAGTAATACAACAACTCGTAATTGCTCTCTACCCTGCGTTCTTGCTCGTTGTACAGTGCTTGTAGTATCGTATTCAACTGAGCCGCCTTGTTGTCCGCTTTGATGACGGAACCCACCTTGTCGGAAAAGGTGAACAAACCCGCGCGGTCGTGTTTTTTGAGCGCAATATTGGAAAGTACCAAGCTGGTATTGATGGCGTGATCGAGCAAAGTAAGATCAGCAAACGGCATGCGCATGACCCGGCTTTTGTCGATGACCGAATAGATTTGCTGCGCCCGCTCGTCCTCGTACTGGTTGACCATTAGTTCCCCCCGGCGACTGGTCGCTTTCCAGTTGATGCTGCGGTAATCATCCCCCCGGACGTAGGGTTTGATCTGGTCAAATTCGTAGCTGTGGCCAATGCGTCGGATTTGCTTTACACTCCCTTGTATAGAAGTCCGCTCGAAGGCGCGCAGCTCTAACTGCTTCATTTGCACCACCGAAGGATAAACGGGTAGTTCCGTCGCGGCGGCTTTTACCCAACGGCGTTCTACCAACCCCAAGGAGGTGGATAGGTACAGGATCAGGTCTCCAAACGCGTACGCGCCCCTGCTCGTAGGGCGGATGGTGTAAGTAATTTCCTGCTCCTCTTCCGGTGACAAGGTCAAATCCTGCGCAAAATCACGAATCTGCAACTGGAACGGCAGTTCGTCCACAATACAGATGTGCAGCGGCAAGCGGCCCCGGTTTTTTACGCGTAGGCGCACCTTCGTCTGATCTCCCAACGAGAGAATTTTGGGCAGCTTACGCTGGATATGAAAGCGCTGCGCTCGGTCAAAAAGCAGACTCGTATCCACCACCATTAGTACGACCACCCCCAGCAATAAGGCCTGTCCCACGGCGAACAGTAACGGCAGCACAAACCCACTGGCCAGTACAACGACCACCACCCCAAGCACGTAAAAGAGGCGGTTGCGCAGATGGATATTTCGGAAGAACGTGAGCATTAGCGCGGTACACTGATTTTCTTCACAATGTCTTCAATAACTTCTCGCGTACTGTAGCCTTCCATTTCGCGTTCGGGCGTGAGGATGACCCGATGGTTCAGAACGGGGTAGGCAACGTACTGGATGTCATCCGGCGTGACAAAATCCCGACGATTCATGGCGGCCACGGCCTTGGCCATTTTCAAAATAGCGAGGGACGCCCGGGGAGAAGCGCCCAGGAAGAGGTCACCGTTTTCACGCGTCTCACACACAATTTGTGCGATGTAGTCCAACAGCTCATCTTTAATAAAGACCGCCTCCACCACCTGTTGACACGCCTTGATTTGGTCGGCATCCAGTACCGCTTTGACTTCGGTTTGCTGTTGCATCTGGAAGTCGCGGCGAAAGCGGCGCAGTATCGTCTGCTCTTCCGTTAGCTTCGGGTAATCAATATTGATTTTCACCAAAAAACGGTCCAACTGTGCCTCGGGTAGTTTGTAAGTTCCCTCTTGTTCGATGGGGTTTTGGGTCGCCACTACGAAGAAGGGAAAGTCCATCGGGTGCGAGGTCCCGTCTACCGTTACTTGGTATTCTTCCATGACCTCAAAGAGCGCCGCCTGCGTCTTGGCCGGCGAACGATTGATCTCGTCGATGAGGATAATATTGGAAAATACGGGGCCCGGCACGAAGCTAAAGTTCGAGTCCTTCATATTGAATACCGTGGTTCCAATCACGTCACTCGGCATGAGGTCGGGCGTAAACTGGATGCGGTTGAAGTCCACTTTTAGCGTTTTAGCGAGCAACTTAGCCGTGAGGGTCTTAGCGATACCAGGTACCCCTTCCACCAAGACGTGTCCGCCCGCAAACAGCGACGCGATGAGCAATTCCACGTACTCGTGTTGGCCGATGACCACCTTGCCAAGTTCTGCTCGCACGTGCTCGACGGCCTCGGCCAAACGGTCCAGACCAGGGTTGCGCGGTGGCGGCGGAGAGTAGGTCGGTTCGCTGGGCGGTGAGGGAGGCGTAGGAGGCACTTCCGGCGTCAAATCGTTGGTTTCTTCTTCGATCATTTACTTCGCGTTTTGATAAAACTCTTCTAATTGCTGATGATAACGAACCAGTTCGTTCTCAACAAGTTGGGTATAGGTAGGCACACTGCGAGTTGTTTTCACCAGGCCTTCGATGAAAGCTAGAGAATGTCCCGAGCGACGGCTCAGCTGTTGGGCGAATCCGGCCTCGTCCGGTTGCCACTGCAGGCCGTAGCGCTGCCGTACGTACTGCCGCAACGACTGCGCTGCTTGAATAGCAATTTGCTGGTGACTGCCTTGGTCGTAGTACAACCAACCGATATTTCTGACGAAAGCTAGGCTACTATTTTTGGGTGGCCGCACTACGGGAATGATGCGTTGTCGCCGCTTGGTTCTGAACAACAAAAACAGCAGCCCAACCCCCACCAAAATGTACCACGCCCAGGCCAGCGGAGGCTGATCCAGGATGTACTGCAAGGGGTTTTCACTGCTCAGGCGACGTGGTTGGTCGCGGTAATTGTCGTTGCGGGTAGCCGCAACGCTAGCGGGCACACGGCTGTACTCGTCCCAGTAAATCGGTCC
>JBCDIR010000399.1:0-4041 GCA_038748735.1 Bacteroidota bacterium
GCGGTCAAGTTATTGGGATTGGTAATCTAACGGTTAGACAATTCATTGATAATTTCGACAAGGCCTGGTTAGCGACTTTACTAGAATTTCATCCCGAGCATTGCTTCTTGATCAGTTGTTCTTTGGAAATTGAAACTCCAGGCGTTTCTGTTTTTAGCGCTTTTTCTGGTTGGACGAGTTTCGAATTTGACGAATGGCTGCGCAATACTAACGAGTACAGTACCTATTATAATTTCGGTAATCAACCTAACACGCCCATTATTGATAATGGTGTTTATCTGGTTTATGCGCAGCTAATTGAAGATGATCCCTATTTTCTCAACGCTTCTAAGCAGCAAGCAAAACAAGATTTTTATAATATTTATTTTGTTAGTGGGGCGAATCCACAACCCCCAAGTGAATTTTCGATAGCCGTTAACGCTCAACTACAAGCCTACTTTGGACCGAACTGGACTTGGCCTTCCGGCCCCGCCGAAGCCTACCAGCGCAACCTGGCCTGGCAAATACTACGGGACCTTTATCTAGGGCATAAAGCCGTTTTCGTAGAGGAACAGATGATCAACTACTGTGAAGGTGATCCCCACGACATCCATGATGATGATTGGCAGTGTCTGCAACAGCCGGTATGTGAGTCATTTGAGTGCCCGCCGGTTTCAGGCTGTGATGGTTCCGTGTACAGGGATTACGTAGCCCGACAAGTACTAGCCACCCGCACTGAACTGATCGCCAGCGATCTGACCATCGATACTGGCGCTCCGCTGGAGCGCCTGGCCGGCCGTGCCCGTGCTACCCTGATCACCGACTGCGAGAACCGCTGTGCCAGCTACGAACCCCTCTGGCGAGAAGAAATTGAGGGGTGTGCGATCTTAGCGCAGTACGTAACGGATATTTTAGCAGAGTTTAATGACATCTGCGCTACGGGTTGTGTTAAAGGAAAGTATTGGGGCACATCTTCCGTGCCCGAAGATGTGGAATTTACCGGTCGGCGGAGTTTCGAAGAAGTACTAGTACACTATCTTAATCTCGGCGGTGGCGGCTGTTACAGCGAAGACTGTAGCCCTTACCTGATCAACTACCCCGTGCCCGCCGACCAGGATTTCTACGGTGGCACCCTGACGCTATCCTCCGAACAGGTACCTCTTTGGCTGACGGCCAACGAGGAATTTTTGCGAACCCGTATGGCCTTTCTGGAAGAAGATTGTGCCTGCGATACCTGTCCGATTGTGAATCAGTCTAAATCCGCCGTTACCGCCTCCCCGGCGCAGGTGACCGCCATGGCCGTGCTGAATAGGATGGCGGAAGCGGACGTACAGCAGACGATAAACGTGATCAATGCTTTCCTCGATGGCAATACCACTAGCCTTTTCCCCACTGAGCCGCTCACCATTCCCGCCGAGCTGAATAATGGGGGGCGCTACTGCGTTTACGCTAGTATTATTGAAGGCCAATATGAGCTGGAGTTCAATACCGCCGTAGCTGGCTGTACCTTGTCCGATGATGAACGTGACGATCTTTTTGCGGATTTCCTCAACACCCGCCTGGGCTGGGATCGTCCCTGGGAAGATTATGCCCTAGTGCTAGACCCTTCCAGTCAGGACACGACCAGCTGTCTGATCTGCGCCCAACCGCCCCTTGCACCTGCGGTCGTGCCCACCGATCCGCCCAGCTGTTTGGACCAACTGACGGCCCGTGCTACCGAAGATGCTGAGGTAGCTTATGACCTATATCTCGAAAATGCCGAGCGCAGCTTCGAGGAAGCTTACCGCGCCTACTGCCTCGGTAACCTGCAGGAAAGTCTGCAATTGAACTACAAACCGGCCGAGCACCACTACACCCTCTACTATTACGACCAGGCGGGGAACCTAGCCATGACGGTGCCACCGGCTGGTGTAAGCTACCTACCAGAAGCAGAGGCGGATAATGTGGTCACCTTCCGTAATAGCCTAATAGAGAGTACCCCCACGGCTACTTTTGCCAACGAACTTCTGCCAGGTCACGAAAAACTGACGCACTACGGCTATAACAACTTCAACGCCGTGATCAGTAGCGACTCGCCGGATAAAAACGTGGAGCGGACTTGGTACGACCCGGTCGGACGCGTGGTGATGTCGGAATCGGGGCGGCAGCGGGGCTTAACTATTGCCCCAAACGTAGCGAGTTATACGCTGTACGATGAGTTGAGTAGGGTCGTGGAAGTAGGGGAGTTTTTCCCCAGCGGAGATTTCCTACAAGTACAGGAGGATGCCATGGACGGGCGCTTGGAGCCCATCGTTCAGGCGAGCCCACGGCGTTTCGTTACGAAAACTTTTTATACCGACCTCGAGTTCAGCACGGGGGTAATGACACCTTCGCTGATCAACTCGCGCAACCGCGTGACTTCCGTCACCTTTGTGGAGCCCGGAGGTATTTTTGGCGACTCGGATAACTACGAGTTTGCCAGCCACTACGACTACGATATTGCCGGAAACGTGGCTACCTTGGTGCAAGACTTTAAGGCGCTCGCCAGCATTAATCATCAGTATAAAAAACTGGAATACGATTATGACCTCATCAGTGGTAACGTCCACGCCCTTTACTACCAGCGGGGCGAAAACGATCAGTTTACCTACCGCTACGATTATGATAAAATAAATCGCTTAACGCAGGTGCATACCAGTGAGTTTGAAGCAGCGCACGTGCAAAGCGGTGCTTGGAAGCGGGACGCAGCTTATTCCTACTACGACCACGGGCCGCTACGGCGTTGCATCATGGGGCAGGATCGCCTACAGGGGGTAGATCATGCCTATACCCTACAAGGTTGGATAAAAGGCATCAACAGTACAATTGGGGATGATGAATTCCCCGGCACTGAAACACTCCTTATGGATCATGGTGTTGCCTACGAAACGGAAGTCGTGGACAAAAAGGATTTATTCCGATTGGGGATGCACTATTTTGCCAATGATTACGCTCCACTAGAGTTGCGGCGTGGGTTTAACGTCTTTAATACCTATGCCTACACTAATTATTTCACCGGTAACATCAACAACGTAACGAAGTCTACCGAGTTTGAAAAGCACTTTCGTACTAGGTTCCTGCAAAATGATATGGATCAGTTAGGGCGGACCGTAAATGGATTTAATTACCCCTTATTCGCTGCTAGTAATAATGATTTTCCCGTAAAGGACCTTTACGAAACGCCCGACTTTGATGCGGACGGAAACATTCTGTCGCTGGTGAGGAGTTATGATAACCTGAATCCAAGTCCTGCTGGAGCGCAAGAGACGAATACTTTGAGTTACAATTACCTAACCGGCACTAATCTTTTAACCTCCGTTGCGCCAAGTATTACGGGTAATGGAAATATTACCAAGCCGCGACCGTTTGATTTTATGGAAGGCCAACAAAGCTATATGTACGACGGCAGCGGCAACCTATTGCAAACCACGGACGCGCATCAGAACAACCTGATCACCGATCTGACCTGGAACCCTTACGGGAAGGTGCAGACCGTGATTGATAAAACCGCCAGCCAAACCGACTTCAAAGAAACCCAGTTCCGCTACGGCCCCGACCAAAACCGCTGGGCCAAAAGCCGCAAATTCTACGAGCAAAGCGGACAAAACTTCACCGAAGACACGGAATTCCTCGTGCGGGACGCCCAGGGGAATACGCTGGCGGTGTATGACGTTCGTCGAGACGTTGTTGGGATGAGCGAAACTAATACCTTTTTCCACTGGCGCCAGCAATTCGTCTACGGCTCCAGCCGCCTCGGCTTGGTGCCGATCGACCGCTTCGTAGATAACGAGTGCGATAAATGCCAACCACCCGATGACGTCTACGTGCCCCGCACCCGCCACTACGAGCTAAGCGATCATCTTGGTAATGTGAATACCGTATTCAATGAGAAGGTCTCAGAATTCCCCGGTCCAGGAATTACCACCTATCTAGCCCCCGAAATCATCACCCAGCAGGACTACCTACCCTTCGGCCTCACCTGGAAACGAAACACCACCTCCGCCGGAGAACCGAACTACCGTTATGGTTTTAACGGTAAGGAAC
>JBCDIR010000400.1:0-4006 GCA_038748735.1 Bacteroidota bacterium
GAAGTTGACGTTAATCATAAAGGTAATCGTGACCGTCACCTGTTCGCCCGCTGCTAATTCATCAATAGTAAAATCCCAGGCGTTAGGCGAACCCGAGCTAAAACCAGTGGCGGGTGTATTGCTAAAGCTGGAGAAGGTCAATTCGTCGCTGTCGAAATAGTCCGCTACGTCAATATCGAAGGCATCGATAATCCCTTGATTAAAGATCGTGATGTCAAAACTGACCATTCCACCGGGTCGGTAAATACCACTAGTCGCCGCAGTTACTTTCTGGATGGCCAGGTCAAAGCCTACTTCGCAGACCCGAGTCGTCGATACCGTCACGCAATTACTGGGTAATTCACAAGTTCCTCCTGGACAGTTTGCCCCGTTGCCCATACCCGTGCCGCTGATCACCGCTCGGTAGTGGGTCTGTTGTTCAATAACTCCTGGACTGTAAGTAGTCAGACCAGCAGTACCGGGTATAGCTTCCCACTCGCTTCCTGCCCAACAGGTAACGGTGTTACGCTCCCAGCGCAGAATAGGGGCCGTACTGGTAGCCGTCAAGGGTGCAGCTTCCGCGCCGCACTCAACGGTCTGATCTCCGCTGGCCATAATGTCTGCTACCTCCACAATTTCGACGTTCAGCGTCTGACTAAATACGCCACACTGTTTGAGTCCCGCACCGTTGGAAGAGCGGGTGAAAGAATAACACCCGGGAGGTGCGTTGGTATCCAGGGTAAGATTGCAACCGTTGAGGATAGCTTCTGACGGAGGATCGGCTCCACTCCACTGACTTTCGCAGATGATGGCCCGACAGGGGAAAACTTCGTTGATGAAAATGGGGTCACGTGTACCGTTGGTACAAACCACGATATTGATCGTTTCGTTGGCCTGGTCTGGGCAGCACTCGGTATTGAGCGCAATACCCTTACCATTATCGCCCGTTCCCGGACTGGGCACAACGGTCCCCAGCGTATCCAAATCTGTATTGAAAAGAAAAACACAGGGGTCGGTAGAGGACTCCGTCGAGGCGTAGATACGATCATTGACCTCACTGTAAACTAAGCCAATGAGTCGGCGAAAGCCAACACCGTCCTCCGCCGTATCAAAAACGGACCGTGCAATGAAGTCGAAGGTAGGTGCGGGACCAAATTTGAGTACGTACGACGGCGCATTCGGAAGATTATTGTCATCCTGTACCGCAATGTAGAGGTTACCGTCGGCATCGGTGGTTACCCCCCGAATGTCCGCATTCATAGCCGGAAATTCGGGAGGTAAAGGCGTAGCCGAAACACAGGTATTAGGATCATTATCAAAATCATCCGGCGTGTACGTCCAAAAATAGTTATTGGTTCCGCTGAACCCCGCAGTAGAGTAGAATATTCCGGTACGTGGGTCAATGTAAAACCCCCAATCCGTACCGTTATCAACACCCGCTTCACAGAAACTAACCGAATTCACCGGGCTTTCTGAGCAGATGTCGTAGGATTGGACATTGGCACCACTTCGCCCATTGATGTAAATATTATTACCAATAGAACCAATATTGAACTGTCCAAGAGTCGTTATGCCAAAACTATCCTGTGGAAACAGCCCACCGTCACAGGTGAACCGTCTGATTTGCTGATTCGATATAAAATGCTCACCGATGTATAAATACCCGTTGACGTCGATCCCTAAGCCGTGTGGGGAAACCAACTCCTCCCCCACCGCAGTATTATCAAACCAGGGATTTCCGATCTCCGTCAGGGAACCATCTGCGTTCACTTCGTATTTATGAATAGCGCCGTTAGAAGTGGGTTCGTTCAAGTAGATGTAATCTCTGCAGTTGCAAGATTGTGCTCGCAAATCTTGGACCGTTACCGACAGTACCAGCAGCATACCCCCACCTACCAATAAAAGTCGGCCAAAAGATATTGAAGAATTAGCGTTCCGATCGACTCCGGGCCAGCGAAGTGCTGACCAAAGCAATGACCACAGATAGTTGGTCAATAATAAAAAAGTATCCATTTCAAGTCAAGTTGTAATTTTTTCAATAGTCTTCTCATGCTAATTCCAATCAATTCCCACCCCAAGGAAACGTTCCACAGTCCACCCTCAGCAGTAGGTACATGACGTCATCCGAGTCCGGTTCGCATAGTTTACCGTAGTTGAAGGGCGGTTGCCGCAGATCGTCCGTCGTTAGGGTCAGCATCACCTGCCCGGCGGCCTGATCGGCGGCGCTGGGGGTGTAGGTGGTAGCCGTGGCGTAGTCGCCCGTCATCGGATCACTGTCGAGGTCCATGCCGTTGAACGTTCCGGTACCACTCGTTGTCCAGGTGGCGCGGAAGGGCGTACCGTCTGCCGCCGTGATGGTGCTCAGGCTCGGGGTGAACGCATTGGCGTAAGTCGTCAAGTCGATCGCAGCGGTGGCGCACAACTCCTGGTCACCGCCCAGTTCAACCTCAAACTCACAGTTACAGTTCAGCCCCAGATCGTAAGTGTGCACGGCACACCCAATGAGATCGGTAGTAATGGTCAAGAATGGCAAATTATTAGCGTTGAGGCTACCCGGTGCCACGTCCGAGTCGATGTTATCGTCCGCGTTAGCGTTGGCGTCGGCGACGGGCGTAATACCGAAATCCCCCATGCTCGTCGTGAACATACCACCGCTGAACTGTCCGTCGCCGAAGACGATGGTGTAAGTCGTGTTATGACTCATTCCCGTGAAAGCACCACTATTGGGGGTAGCCCCGCTTGAGCTGACTCCCGTAGTATCCACGTTAGTTCCATTGAAATAATATTGTCCTCCGTTGGCGGTCGAGGTGACCCCAACGAGCATATCGTTACGGTCGTACAACTGGACGGTGATCCCATCGATACCGTCTTCGCCAGCATCTTGTAAACCATTGACGTTGTAATCACACCAGACGTAGTTGCCGATTTCAAGGGGTGGTAATGCACACATCAGTTCTATATCCCCTATTCCCGCGGCCTTAGCAAAAGTTCCCGCGTCTCCGTTTTCGTAGAGTTCGTAAGAACGAGTCCGGCTTCCGTCCTGCAAATCAAGCCAGATGAGACCTCCGGCGTTTACGTTATCGCCGGCAAGTCGGAAACCAGGATCGTAAACAGCTAAGATCACCTCATCTCTCCCCTTCTGTATAGCGAGCGGTCCGAGCGCAATCTCCGGGTGATTAACGTTCGGTGAAGTTTGCGTTGGGGAGTACTGTTCGCCTGCTAAGAACTCTCCGCCGTTTAAACCTTGGCCAGTACCCACTCCCGTAGCGGAAGTCCGGTTGCCGACTACTCCATTGGACTCTACCACGTAGTTTCCGTTATTATCTTTGGCAAAAACCAATACATCACCCGAGGCTACCCCGTCAAAACTGCCATTTGTACAGGTGTTATTACCGCTAAGGTAGTTAGCACCAGTCTGATCGCCGAAACGATCCGCTAACCCCAAAACAAGGTAGCCCTCTTCGTCGAACCCGATGTCAAAGGCCCACGGCTGCGGATAAAAGGCCAGATCGTCTCCATTATTGCACAAAAACGTTTCGTTGGTAATCCACGGATTCCAAGTTCCCAGGGAAGTACGACCACTCGTAACGGGTAAACGAGCATAATCTAAGGACGTTCTGGCCACCTGCTGGTGTACACCATTCTCGTAGCTGTATACGTACGCCGCTAGGTAGTCAGTCGGCACGCCCGGGGCGGCACCGATGTTTTCGGCGGTACACGTCAGTGTGTAATACAGTACGCCATTTTCTACGGCCAAGCCACCAGGGCGAATGTTATAGTCTAGTTCACCCACTGGTGTATTAGGATGCGCTGGGCAGTCCAAAGGACGGATAAAATCGTGAACTTGCACCACATTTCCACCCTGGACGCTGATTTCGTACAACCGCCGGTCGAATAGATTCACCGCCCAGAGTGTCTGTCCGTCGGCGGATAATTCGATGTCCGCTAGTCCAAGTTTGCCAATATCATCCCATACTATCTCGTTTTCTGCTTTCAAATTAGCATATAAATGAGGGTCATTACCAGC
>JBCDIR010000401.1:0-4005 GCA_038748735.1 Bacteroidota bacterium
AGCTATCGCGCAGCAGGCGGTTGTAGTTGACCAACTGGCTGTCAGTTAACTCGCGGTTGCGGAGTTGTAGGACGAGTAAATTGGAGTCTGGCGATACTTCAAAACTGGAATGATCCACACAGTCGATGCCGAAGCGGTCCACAATGAAAGCTTTAGTCGCCTGCCGATCTTGCAAGTCTTCAATTACGCCCCGCAGGATGCTAACCCCCGGAATGATGAGCAACAAACTGATGATGAAACCCACTACACGTGCCCGACGCGCGTCGCTAGGATTGGGGTGAACTTTGTAGGGGAACCGCAAAAAGCGAATGATCAAGTAGGAGGTAGCCGCAATGAAGAAGCTGTTCAGAAAGAAGAGGTAAAAGGAGTTGTAGGTAATTTCCAAATTTCCGTTGGCGATACCGTAGCCCGTTACACAAAGTGGTGGCATCAGCGCCGTGGCGATGGCTACGCCTGGAATCGCATTGGATTTATCCTTGCGGGTCACCGAAATGATTCCGGCCAAACCGCCAAAAATAGCGACCATCCCGTCGAGTAGCGTCGGGGCCGTCCGCGCTTCGATCATGTCCGTGAACGTCCCCAGCGGCGTAACCCAGAAGTAAAAAGTACTGGTCGCTAGGGCAATCGCAATCGAAATGGCGAAGTGTTTGATCGAAGCAGACAAAGTGACACGGTCATTAATACTCACCCCCAAGCCGATCCCCAAAATGGGCGACATCAACGGTGAAATCAACATCGCGCCGATGATTACCGCTTCGGAGTTGAGGTCCAGTCCCAGGGAGGCGATCATGATGGAACAGACGAGCATCCACGCGTTCGAGCCGCTCATGCTCTTTCCTGACTTGATCATCACGATGGTCCCCTCGCGGTCCGACCCATCCTGGAGGTCGATGAAGTCATGGAACCATTCGTATACGTCGTCCCATAGTTTGCGGAAGGAACGTTCGACGGGTGGTGGTTTGGGCTTGGGTACGGTGCTCATCACTAGACTTTATGAAAAACTAAATTACGCTTTTCCCACATAATTTTCGGGACGGATGGCAAGGAGTTCCTGCTTTATATCTTCGCCTACGTCAAGCTGTTGAATAAAAACCTTCAACTCCGCTTCGCCCACTTGACTTTGGCCGCGCGTGAGTGCTTTGAGTGCTTCGTAGGGCTTTGGGTAACCCTCCCGGCGCAGGATATTCTGAATCGCTTCGGCGGTCACCATCCAGTTGGCTGCTAGGTCATTGCGGAGTTGCTGTTCGTTGAGCAATAGCTTGCCGCAACCCTTCAAAATCGCCTTCGCCGCAATCACGGTATGCGCAAAAGGGACACCGATATTCCGCAGCACAGTACTGTCGGTCAAGTCGCGTTGTAGGCGAGAAATGGGCAGCTTGCGCGCCAGATGTTCCAGAATCGCATTGGCGATACCGAGATTACCTTCCGCATTTTCAAAGTCGATGGGGTTGACTTTGTGCGGCATCGCACTGGACCCGACTTCTCCCGCTACCGTCCGCTGCCGGAAGTATTCCATCGAAATGTACGTCCACAAATCCCGACAAAAATCAATCAAAATCGTATTGACCCGCACCATGGCGTGGAAGAAAGCGGCGAGGTTGTCGTAATGTTCGATCTGCGTTGTTGGGTAGGCGCGTGCTAGGCCCAGATAGTCACTCGTGAACTGCTGAGCAAATTGGTGCCAGTCCACCTGCGGATACGCGACGTAATGTGCGTTCATATTGCCCGTGGCCCCGCCAAATTTAGCTTTCAAGCGCACAGATTGCAGTTGCTGTAATTGCGCTTTGAGGCGTTCGTGGTACACCGCTATTTCCTTGCCCAGTAGGGTAGGGGAGGCGGGTTGCCCGTGGGTGCGCGCCAGCATGGGGATGTCTTGCCACTCCTGTGCCATACCGTCCAGTTCGTCGAGGACCTGCAGGAGCAAGGGTTGGTACACTTGCTCAAAAGCATCTTTGAGAAGTAGGGGCGTAGCCGTATTGTTGATGTCCTGACTGGTTAGCCCAAAGTGGACGAATTCCTGGTAGTCGCCGAGGTCACGTTCTTCGAGGGCGGCCTTAACGAAGTATTCTACGGCCTTTACGTCGTGGTTAGTCGTACGCTCGGTGGTTTTGACGGTTTCGGCATCCGTCGAGCTAAAATTTTCGTGAATTTCGGCCAGGGCAGCTACTTGCTCAGCCGTCATGCCTTGCAGTTGGGGTAACCCTAAACGGTGCAGGGCTTGCAGATACTTTACTTCCACTAGGACCCGGTAGCGGATGAGGGCCGCTTCGGAAAAATACTCACTCAGTTCCGCTACTTTCGCTTGGTAGCGACCGTCGATGGGGCTGATGGCCGTTAACGCAGACATGTAATTGTGGTTTTGCTTGCCGCAAAGGTAATTTTATCAGCTCCTACTGAGGGGGTATTAGCACTTTTTGTCGAGGTTTAATTTTACTCAGTTAAAAATTTCTTTTTTTGATGATTGTAACATAACTTACCTTAGTCACATGAACTTCCTAGCGCACTTACTGCTGTCTTGCGAGCAAGAAGAATTATTAGTCGGTAATTTCTTGGGTGATTTTATTAAGAACAGGGAAGTACGTCAACTGCCAGTGGCCATTCAGCAGGGGGTACGCTTGCACCGACTTATCGACAGCTTTACGGATGCGCACCCGGTGGTACGCCAGGGAACGGCTCGTCTCCGCCCGCGCCACGGCAAGTACGCCGGCGTGGTGCTAGACATATTGTACGATTACATTCTGGCGAATAATTGGTCGAGCTACGGTCCGGGTACCCTGCCCGATTTCACCCAGCAAACTTACCGTGTTTTGGCAGCTTATACGCACCTTATGCCTTCCTTTCTGCAGCAACGATTACCCCACATGATTGCGGATGATTGGCTGCTGCGCTACGGCACGCGTGAGGGAGTGGCTTTTACGTTTAGTCGTTTGCAATTGCGGGTGTCCCAGCCACAGTTTTTGGAAAACACGTTGTTGTCCTTGACGGAGCACGAAACAGCACTCGCGGAGGATTTTAGTCGGTTTTTTCCAGACTTGACGGCCGAGGCGGCGCAGTTTTGCACTTGTTAGTGATTTTAATCACGGTCACTATTTTGACGACCTAATGATTTGCTCCACCTCTTCAATACTCAAATCCGTAATTTGAGCGATTACCGTTAGGTCGAGTCCCGCCTTGTAGGAACGGAGTACTACTTCCTGTTTTCCTTCCTGCTTTGCCTTCCGCTCTGCCGCAATTACTCTGCCGCGCTTATCCTGTTCCGCAATGAAGAAATTATCGTAGGCAATCAGTTCTTCTTTGTCCCAACGAAATTTTTCGGCATTTTTAAAGGCTTCCAGGAGTCCTTCGTCATCAATGTTTTCAGGAATAACTTCCAAGGAATCAGCCGCTTTCAGAAAGAATATCCATTTGTCTACGAGGCTATCCAACTCGTGAACTTCTTTGCTGAATTTTTTTAATTCGATGAAAGTAAACTGAATATCCGTTAGCTTATGTTCAAAAGTCTCTCCATTAACGATGATGTGATTAGAGAGATAGTGGGGGCTATCGAAGAAGTTAAAGTCTAGTATGCCGATGAAGTAAGTAGGTTGGAGTAAAGCGTACTGATCTCCACGGTTAATTTGCATAGAATAATCGCGGCAAGTGTAATATTGCACGCGCTTTTCAAATCCATCGACATCAGCTACTTGCATTTCGATTACAAACTGCCTTCCTGCTTGGTCTTTAGCGCGCAGATCAATGATGGAGGCCTTTTCACCCGCCACGCGTGGTAACTGAAAAGGGTTAATAATGGCAACCTCTTTAATCCGATCCTGATTCTCCAAGTGTAGAACAGCGTTCAGAAACGAAATTAGAATCACTGTTTTTTGTTCGTCACCGAAGATCTTTCTGAAAGCAACATCATTCTTTACGTCGACAAATTTCATAAGTATTGTTTTCTCTTCTATTCGTAAAGTCTACTGAGAAAAATACAATATTTTAAAAAGCTTGTCAAGCTGTTAATCAAAC
>JBCDIR010000402.1:0-3999 GCA_038748735.1 Bacteroidota bacterium
CGGAAATATGCTTGAACCCTAACTCAACGTAAAAACCAAAAGAACCCATGTCAAAAGTTTAATTGGTGAACCGATTCCTTCTTGTTTAACATCATACTTTCTGACTGGTCGTCGATGTGTACGTAGACAATGTTGATCTGGTCAAAGAAGAGATCGGTAAAAACGGCGTTTTTGATCTCCAGCGATTTCACGGGGGCGGGTTGCGGGTACTCTAAACGAATCCAGAGCGCCGTGTTATCCCCTTCCCCTTTGAGGTGCTTATGCTTGATTTGCAGGTCCAACTGCTTTCCATTTACCCGAACGTAGTAGAATTCGTTCAGATAATCCAGCAGGAGTTCCTCGGCATTCGCCGCTTCGTTGGGTTGACAAAAGGCGAGTTCCTTACTGTAAGGGTCGAAGACAATCGCTTCGTTTACGTCGGTCAGGAAGAGTTTGAGGTCAATCGTCAGCTGCTGTTTCGAGGAGGAGTACTCCACCTCACACAGGGACAACCGCAGTGGTTGCGCACTGGCTGGGACCGTGCTCCACCAACCAACGGCGAGGATCAGTATTCGAAATAGCGTCATGATTTTTTCTCCATTTAGAGTATGTTGAAACTTTATCGCAAACTGACAATCAGATAGTTGCGGTTCTGACAAAACGTTATTTGAGGCGCTTAGCGAGCTAAGTAACGAGGATAACGTGAAGTCAGGTTCGTAAATAGCTGGTTGCCAGGAGTTAGAAATTTAAACATACTCTTAACCCGCTTGCAGCTTTTCGGCCACCGCTTGAACTTCCTTAAAGACTCGAATCAAGTTGCCCGACCAGATCTTTTCAATCTGCACTTCGGTATAACCGCGTTCCACCAACTCGATGGTGATGTTCATGACTTCACTGGCGTCGAAAATCCCTTCGAGACCGCCGCCACCATCAAAGTCACAGCCAATTCCGACGTGATCAATGCCGGCCACTTTTACGATGTGGTCGATATGGTCCGCTACGTGTTCTACCGTTGCGGGCGGTGCTGGATATTTTTCGTTGATCGCTTGGCGGGCTTTTCTGGCCGCGTCCCGATCTTCCGGAGTCATTTCGCTGAAGGGTTTCATCTTGGACCGCATATCGGCCATGGCAGAATCACGCTGTGGGTTGAGTGGTGCTTCGCGCAAATAATCGGCTAGCATGGTGAGCTGAACGACCCCACCGTTTTCCGCCATCAATTGCAGCATCTCATCAGACATGTTACGATCATGGTTGGTAACGGCCCGCGCATTGGAGTGGCTGGCAATGATCGGCGCTTCGGACACGGCTATGGCATCGTAGAAGACGCTGTCGTTGCCGTGGGAAACATCTACCATGATGCCCAAGCGGTTCATTTCCTTTACCACCTCGTTACCAAATGGGCTTAACCCGCCGTGTTCCGTTCCTTCTGGGTCGGTAGCCGAGTCGGCCAAGTCATTGTTAGACGAATGTACTAAGGTGATGTAGCGGACGCCTTTGTCAAAATACAAGCTAACATTCTCGAGGTCATTACCGATGGGGTAACCGTTTTCAATGCCGATGTAGATAGCCCGCTTCCCCGCATCTTCCAAAGTGTAGGCATCGTCCGGATTGAGGGCTAGCCCTACGAGGTCGGCGTTCCTTTCGGTAGAAACGACGATGGAGTCAATCATCTGAAGGCAAAGGTCCTTGGCCCGGCTGTGCCCATCGTCATCCCGAATATCCTGGGCGACAAAAGCAGCAAAGAAGATAGCATCTAATCCGCCTTCGATCATGCGCGGGTAGTCCACTTTGGAGCCCGTTTCCTTGGGGTCATGGCGCTCTGACATATCGAAACCCGGTTGTATCATACGCAGCGGGGTGTCGGCATGGGTGTCGAGCGTCAGCACGCGATCGTGGATTTCGAGTGCTTTTTTAACCAAATCTTCTTCGGTGTTTTCTGCGCTAGTGCTTGCGTTTTCGCCACAACCTACCAGGAAGGTAGCCATCAGCGCCATTAATGAATACCTTAAGTACAACTGAACCATCTCTTATCGTTTTAGTGACGTAAAAGTAACGTTATTTTTTTTCATCGAAAGCAAGCCAAGTGACGAAGGAGAACCGCCTGTGTCTGGGGCCGTACACAGATAATTTGCGTAGGTTACGCAAATTGACTTAGTAAGTGGATCAGCCAGGACGAATACGAGCTGAAATCACTCCAGCTAGACGAAAACAACGATCCAACGGGCTTATTTTACAGTGGGAACTTTGTGAGAATAAAGGGAGAGAATACCGTTTCTACGACTCATGTCCATCAAGAAATTTTCGATCACGGTGCTCAAATTCGTGCTGCGTTTGCCGCCAATAATCTGGCGCTGATCAAATCTTTGCACCACCCGGAAGTCACCAAGACCATCGGTGATAGTGAAGTACAGAAAGGTCGCGCTGCTGTAATGGCAGGATTGGCTAGCACACTAGAAAATTATCGCCTTGATTTCGTCGAAAACGAAGTCGAAAGAATCTCAATCCAGGGCGATACGGCCATTGAGCAAACGCTTTTTGTGATAAAGGGTACGCCGCGGGCCGAGGGCGAACCATTCTTGTTCAAAGGCCGAACCGAAGTAATCTACGTACGCTATGCTGACAGCCCCTCTGGTTGGGCAACGATTCAGGAAACTATTCAGCCGGAGTAAAAAATTTACTGCTTTACCAGCACTAACTCCTCCAAGTTACCCGCGCGGTTCATCTCAAAAATGAGGGTGTCGTTTTGCAGCTTTGCAATACGAACTTTCTTTTCGGCCTTGCCATCTTCAATAGTGTGGAGGTTTTCTTGTTCAATCCAGTAGCGGCCTTGTTCCTCCTGGGCACCGTAGGTCGCTACGTAGCGTTCATCGGCCCCGAATTGGAAGTGAACGGGCGTCGTACGCTCGGTACCCGTAGTGGTGTTGCGCCAAGCGATACTCTGCCAACTACCGACCAGCGATTCGCTTTGGTAAGGACCTTCGCAAGCCGTGAAAAGAAGTAAGAAAACAGGAAGAAGAGCTAAGTATCGCATAAATTATTTTTTTCAGCATAACGCATGAGTTGACTAAAGACACAAACAAAATCCAGACCACAGTATCACGCTGCGAGTCCCTTTGTGTCACTACACTACCTAGGAATCCCTCAAAAACGAGTGAGGTTACGACGGACGGTGTACACCACTCTCCGGTATGTACGCCCCGCGCATGGATTCGTCCAAAGTTGGTTTGCGGACGTGCAGGATGCTACCGCTGAAATGCAGCGTTTTTCCCGCCAGCGCGTGGTTGAAATCGATGGTAGCGTGTTCGTCACTCCAGTCCAGTAGCTTCCCGTTATGGGTTTGTCCCTGGTCATCGGTCAGAGCGAGGTACATGCCCTTGTGAAAAGAGAGGTCTATCCGCTCGGGATCATTCTTGAAGACACTGATCGGAACGTTCACTACTTGGTCTTTGAGCCAGTCACCGTAGGCTTCGTGCGGACGCAGCAGGAAAGCAAAATTGTCCTTCATCGTCAAGCCGGAGATGTAGTCCTCAAAAGCGGGTAGCAGGCTACTCTTGCCGTACATGAATTTGAAAGGGTACTTGATATCCATACGTTCGATGAGTTCGCCGTAATGATCGGCTTCCCGCACTTCGTAGGCCATGGTGACGATATTGTTATTTTCTATTTTGAGCATGAAGCAGCGTTTGTTGTCTAGTGTAGACAACGATTGCTGGGGGCTTGTTCACTTATAGAACTTGTTTAAAAAACATCTCACAATGTCTAAAATCGCCCTTTTGTCGCTACTCTTCGTACCGCCTGCCTGCTACTACTACGCATCTGCGTCAGGCAGGTACTCGCCTCAATAGCGATGCTAGCGCCTGCCGCGCCACGCGGTATTAGGCTGCGTGCGTCCCTCAATTCGCTGCGCGGCTACTGCGTGGTAGCACCAAAATTGCTAATTTTTCCCTATCGCAGACAGTATTAAACAAGTTCGTAGTGGCGCTATCGCGCTGGTAGCACCGTGGGGGACGCACAGCCACC
>JBCDIR010000403.1:0-3989 GCA_038748735.1 Bacteroidota bacterium
ATTCCACCTTAAGTCAATACTTCCTAGTCGAGTAAACAGCCTCCGTTGGGAAGACTATTAGTTACCAATTATATAAACACACAGTACAGTGTCAGCAGAACGTGCTGAACATCAAGTAGGTAGGGTATGTAAAACGATGGGGACAGGATTAACGAGTAATCCTTTCGCCACAAATTAACAAAATTTCTGACGAGTTTTTGACCTTTCGGTCACTTGGATGTACGTAGATCGGACCGAAAAGTTGCTGATAATGGAAGACTTTTAATCTTTTGTTGAAAAAGGGAAGTGCTGCGTTTACAGCATAGCCTCAAAAAGAGCGCGTATTTCGGTGGCTTCCTCTGGCTTCATACGCCCGGCTAAAATCATGCGTACCTCCCGACGGCGGGGCGCAGATTCAAAGCGCTGCCGCTCAATTTCGGTGATGGGGGTTACGCCGGGGACGTTGACGGGCTTTCCGTTTTCTTGGTCGAGTGCGACGAAAGTGAAATAGGCAGAATTGCAGTGGCGGGGGTTATGACCTTTAATATCACTGGCGTAGACTTCGACCACGACTTCAACAGAACTGCGAAAGGCACGCGTCACACTGGCCTCGAGCGTGATGACCTCTCCTACGTGAATGGCTTCCTTGAAGGAAACGTGATCGGCAGAGGCCGTAACGACGTGACGCTCGCAGTGTTTGCCCGCACAAACGGCGCTGACGATGTCCATCCAGCGCAGTAGATTTCCGCCCATCAAGTTGCCCATGGGGTTGGTGTCGTTGGGCATAATCATTTCCGTCATGATCGTGTGGGAAGCGGTGACGCGCTTGGGTTGCAATTGGTTCTCCATACGGTTTATTGGTAACGGTAGCCGAATAGTTCGGCAAAGTGTTTTTTGAGTTGTTGCTTAACGGTATTTATAGCGACTGGTCGGTCGAGTTCTCGGGCTAAACTGGTGACGTCCTTATCTTTATCTTCGATACCGCAGGGGATAATGTGGCCAAAGTGACTCAAATCGGTATTGACGTTGAAGGCCAGGCCGTGCATGGTCACCCAGCGACTGAGGTGTACGCCAATGGCGCATATTTTGCGCTTGGGACGCCCGGCGGTTGCGGCTATCCACACCCCGGTATAGCCTTCCTCGCGGTAGCCGTCGATTTGGTATTCCGCCAAGGTGCGAATGACGGCTTCTTCCAAGTAACGTACGTAGCGATGTACGTCCGTGAAGAATTCATCGAGATCAAAAATGGGGTAGGCCACAATTTGGCCCGGCCCGTGGTAGGTGATGTCCCCCCCACGGTTGATTTTGTGAAACGTGAAGCCCTGCTCCGCCAGCTCCGTTTCGCTGAGCAAGAGGTGGTCCAACGAACCACTTTTGCCCAGGGTGTACACGGGCGGATGTTCGCAAAATAGTAAATAGTGCGTTTGTTCCAGTGGCGCTTGACCCGCTTTACGGCGATCCCGATTACCTAATTTGCGCTTGACCAGTTGTTGGTGCAACTGGGTTTGGTAGTCCCAGGCCGACTGGTAATCCATTGGTCCCAGGTCTTGCCAGTGGACAATGGGTAACGTTTGGGTCGGTTTGCTAGGGGACATTTAAATAGCTTCTTTAATTGGAGCACAAAATTAATGCTTACATTGAGACTTCATTCTTTTTTTAAGTAAAACCACTAGTAATGAAAAGATTTTTTACACTTGCCATCCTTTCCTGTTTCGGTGCTACGGTGCTGTTCGCGCAGCCAGATTTTACGTTTACCGATACACACGGTGACGAGCACAATTTAGCGGATGCGCACGAGCAGGGTTACATTGTATTAATTGATTTTTTCTTCGTCAATTGTCCACCTTGCCAAGACACGGCTCCCGAGTTGGCCTCCATATCCGAAGACTACGCCGGTAAGAACGTCATCATTTGGTCGTTGAGTGACCGGGATGGCAACGCTGCTATTGAGGGTTTTGAAGAACAGTTCGGTTTTGATTTTCCTGCGGGTGGTACCGAAGGTGGTGGCCCGGCAGTTATTGATGCTTACGCGGCAGATTACAACTTCACCGGCTTTCCAACTTTCTCGGTGTCCTGTCCTAACGGTGATTTTACTTGGGATATTTGGCCGATCACGAGTGGTGCGGCAGAACTTCGTAACGCAATAGATGCTTGCGGTGTAGTGGATGCTAATCCTTACGAACCGTTGAATAGTACGAGTGTAGAAGGGATTGCCAGCCTAGAAGCGGTCACTCTGGCTCCTAACCCAACGTCTACGACTAGCCGTTTGCAATTGAACTTGGCAGCCGCCACCCACCTCAATATTCAGTTGGTCAACGCACAAGGAGCCTTGTTGCGTACTGTTTTTGACGGCGAAGTGGCGACCGGTTCGACGACGCTGGATGTAGACGTAGCCAATTTGCCCGTAGGTGCTTATTGGGTACGTATCCAGAACGCAGCGGGAGATACCACTACGATGCCTTTACAGAAAGGATAGAATTTCCATTACTGCAAAATGAAGCGTCTACTACTGTTTTTATCCTGCGTAGCAAGATGAACGTAGTAGACGCCACTGCCCCAATTACTGGTCGGAAGTGGTAGGACTTGTTGGCCCGCTAGCAGGTCAATGATTTCACGGTGTACCGCTTGTCCGCTAGCGTTGTATACCGAGACGGTCACTACTTGTGGAGTGGTATTTTGTATCCGCATGAATACTGCTCTGCTCTGGCTAGCAGGGTTGGGAAACAGCGTCCACTTAGTCAGCGCTGCTAACTCATTGGTATTCGTAGTACAACAACTTTCGGGAAAGGTGAAAGTGAATGGACCAGAAAAATCGTTAGGGCTACAATCTGCGCTGGCGTAGAGCACTCGGACGCGGTAATAATAAGTTTGTCCTTCCAGCATAGGGTAGTTCGTGTCCTCGCAGGTAAGGAGGATTTGGGCTTCGTCCAAAATGGTAGTATAGCGATTGCTGACGTTGGGGGAAAAGTTAAACGGGAGATCCGAAATCTCGAAAAAGTAAGACGCGCCTTCTCCCGCACTTTCCCAAGTGCAGCGGGCCGAGCAATTGGCCAGATCCTCAGCAGAAGGACCCGTGATAGCTACTTCTTCGGGACCTTCGGTGATGGGAGGAGGAAGGTTGAAAAGATACGCACGATCGTCACTCATTATATCGTCGAGCATGACACTGAACTGTCCATCGCTGAAGAAATAGTCGGTGAGCGGGCAGTTCTCAAAATTACCCATGATGTTTCCAGGTCGCCAGGGGATGGTATCGCTGTTGGCGTCGAGAATGATGACATTTTGTTCGCAATTCTGAAAATAATTACTAAAGCGATAATCGGGCGGCGTATCACAGATGCGGTCACCGGTAGTGGTGCAGTTGCTCCCGTCGGCCAATTCAGCGGGCTGTCCGTTGGGCGTGGTGGCGCTAGCGGGTTCGGTACCCGTTACGTCGTAAAATTCCGGTGGATTTCCGGGGAAATAAAAGGCGATTGGCCAGCCCTGATAAGTACTCAGTAGCCCAAACATATGCCCTAGCTCGTGGGCGAGGTAATACTTATCATCGCTAACACTCAAACGATTCATCACAATGTAATCCATGGGGCCAAAGGCATAGAAACCGTCCAATAAAAGGCTAGCAACAAATATGTTAATTACGTCGGGACGTTTTAGATCAACCAATGCGCTAGGATGCTCCTCCGGAAAGTTGACCAACTCTGCCGCCACGGTATCGGAGACAATATCCAAGATGTAAAATTGAATGTTTCCCGGTGCGAAATACTGATTGACCAAGCAAATGGCGTCGAATAAATCATTATCGTCAATATTGACACTGCTACCAGTGGCAGCAGTTAGTTTATTGAAAATGACGGGTAGGTACACATCGTTTGGGGGGGCTCCGTAATTCGTAAATTGTGGTGGATCAATGGTTGGACCGGACGGCAAATCTGGTCCGTTATTTTGACTACTAAGAGGAGTCATACTGAGTAATAGACCCAGTAAAGAGAAAGGTAGCGTGCGTAGCATAA
>JBCDIR010000404.1:0-3989 GCA_038748735.1 Bacteroidota bacterium
CTACGGTTTCCGTCGTGGCGGGCGGGGTCACGTCCGGCTTATCCGTCACAACAAAACAGCCTTTCCACCAAAGTAGCGCGAGTAGAAGCGGTAGGAGCAAAAGCAACCAACGCCAGTTAAATCCTCCACCAGCAGCGGCACCTTTTGCTACTCCTCCGGTGGCGGCGGCACCCGCTACGGGCTTCGCTGTCCCAGATGAGGTCGTTACCACTTTCTTGGGGGGAGGCGTGGCACTCGCAGCCTTAGCGGCACCCGCAGCGGCCGCAGCAGCGGCGGCTAGTCCAGCCCCCGTTACGGCAGCACCAGCGGCTGTTTCTTCCTTTGGTTCTGATTGAATAACCGGAGGAATGGGCTTAGGGGCGGGCGGTGGCGTAGGAGCGGGCGGCGGCGGTGTAGGCGGCAGGACTGGCGTAGCAGCGCGCGTCGTAGCAGCCGCGCCCAACGCACCGAGGGCCAAGAAACCTTTCCACCAACCCAGGGCAGCGGCCTTGTCACTCTTCGGACAAGTTCGGCCAATCTCCTGACCATTACTCGCTTTGAGTACCCCGTAATATTTACCGTCTTCTTCCAAGGTAGACCAACGCTTTTCAATTTCGCGGTTCTTCACTACCGAATTGATGCCGTTGGTGCGACTCTTTTCTTTCTTGTAGCCTTCCGAACGCAGCGCAACCTCTCCGTTTTCATCCACCATAGCGAAGTAGTATTCGCCATCGTAGGTGAATTCCGTAAAGTCCGCGTGTACGGCTGAGCGTTTGTGACCCTTATATTCTTTACAAGGCAAATAATCTTCGATCACGCCCGCTGATTTAGCCGCAGGAACCATCCAACCGGCCAGTGCTAAGGCGGCGGCTGCCGAGTCCAACGGACAGCTACAGCCAATTTCTTGGTGGTTGCCCGCTTTGAGAATGGCAAAGTGTTTGCCGTCCGCTTCGCGCGTTCCCCAACGCTTCTCGTTCTCTCGGTTCTTGATGACGGATTGCACCCCGTTGTCACGCCCTTTCGTACTGGTATAGCCTTCACTACGCAGGTGAACGTCGCCGTTTTCCTGGTGCATGGTAAAGTAGTACTCCCCTTCGTACTCGAAGAGGCTGAACTCAGGATGATCGGCAGCGCGTTGGTGTCCCTGGTACGAGCCGCAGGACAGGTATTCGTCAATGTTCTTTCCAGCACTCGCGGCGCTAGCGGCTGCCACGGCGGCGGTGGTAGCTGCGGCGACGGACCTCGCAGCGGCGGGCGCTTCGGCTTCGAAAGTTGCCGAGGCAATTTCGCTACCCAAAAACAGTCCCACGTAAGATTGCATCTCCTCGGTCGTATTGTAGAAGAAACTCTTGCCGAGATTCTTGCCTTCTTCGTCTCTGAGGTAGAAGTAGTACTTACCGTTTTTAGTGGTTTTTCCTTCGAAGTTTCGCTCGAAAGGTCCGAATTTCAAAATCTTATCCACTACGGCTTGCGCTTCGGCTTCCGTTTCGTAGCCCCGTACGTCTGCGTTCAGTAGCAGGGTTTTACCGTCCGCGTTTTTGAAAGTGAAGTAGTGCTTGCCATTCCCAGAGCGGAAAATCTGGTAGCTCAGGTCATTAAAAAGGTAGTTGCCTTCCTTTAGGTAGACCTTTTCAGCTTTGGGTTTGGCCGTAGTACGCTTCTTGCGTTTCTTACGCTTCTTGGGTGCTTCGTCTCCGGCGGGGGTTGGGGCAGCAGCAATGGCGATAGAAGCCGAGCGGTTGGCGGCCACTATTTCCGTAGTAACGGTACCACCCTGTCCACCCGCGAGTAAGATACGGATGGCATTTTCCATTTCTTCGGCGGAGCGGAACCAGATACTCGTAGCAATTTCTTGACGGTTACCCGCCAACAGGTTAAAGTAGTGATTGCCCGTAGGATGGACCTGCCGCTGATAACGCTCGGCGATGGTCATATTACGGGTTACCGAATCTACGCCATTATCGCGCGAACGCTTGGAAGTGTAGGCTTCACTGATGAGTAAAATAATACCACTCACATTGTAGGTAAAGAAACACCCTTTCTCGTGTTCAAAAGTGTCAAAACCGTTCTGGAGGTCCGAGCCGTGAGCTTGGTAGAAGGTCAGTGGCTCGTAGTCATCATCACCAGCACGGCCTTGGTAAGGTGTACCCGCTACGGTCTGAGCAGCGTTGATGAAACCGAAATCTGCGTTGAGGGCAGCACGGCTGGCGTAGGCATTACTGTTGGCAATGTTTTGCTGGGCAGCGTTTTGTACCTTGAGTACGAGACCGGCATCGGTTTGCGCTACCTGATAATAATCTTCGTCGGTAGCATTAGCGAGGGCGAATTCACCGTCGGCGTCTCGCTGGGTTTCCGATTGGTAGGCATTACTGGTTAATAGCGTTTTTCCGTCATCACTTTGGACTTGGAAATACAAGCTGTCGTTTTCTCGGTATAGCCGAAGCTTCATAGTAAAAGGTTGGTTTGATGTGACGCAATTGCTTTGATAGATGGTGGTGTGAATGGGCTAGAACGAAAACTGTAGCTTTGTGTTAGATTCTTAAAAATAGAGAACCTAGCTGGAACTAACAAAATCTAGGGCAGCTAGTTTCTACCGAGGTACACTTTTGGCCTTTTCCCTGGGTAAAACCAGCCATTTTAGCTATTAGACTTGTTCAACCGAAGCCTCAAATGGCTGCAAGCGGCAAATTTTCTCCTGTACTTCGTCAGAAAGCCTCGCTGTCTCGGCTCAGCCGAGATCGCCTACGTTTTCTTCCTCGTTCAGAACAAAATTTGTTGCGCTTTCGCTCATTCATGCCCGGCTGAACAAGTCTAATATTACAAATCACTATCTTAGCCCCCGAACCAATCACACATGCTCCCGATGAAGACGATACAATTGCTCATTTTAGTTACGCTGGGTTTCCTATTTCTAGCGGCTACCTGTCGTCCGCTCACGACGGATGATTTGAACAAGCTAGAGCCACGCATGAAGATGTTCAAGGGACCTTGCTTCGGTTCTTGCCCCGTCTATACCCTAACGATCTACGAGAACGGAATCGCGTCTTACGAGGGGCAACGCTTCACGGACCGCATGGGGTTGCACACCAAACTACTGGACCGGACGACTTATCAAGCGCTTCTCAAAGCCTTTGACGAGGCGGATATGTGGTCTTTTCAAAATGCGTACAAGGCGCAGATTCCCGACCTAGCCACGGTGACGATCACCTATTACAAGGACGGCGAAAGTAAAGCGGTAAAAGGCAAAGATGGTCGCCCCGCTAAGATTGTGGAGCTGGATAAGATGCTGACCCAAATAGCGGAGAGTAGCGGCTGGGAGCAACAAACAGACAATGGCAACTACGGCCTCTCGGAAGACATGATCGCCGATGAGTTACTGGTCAATCTCTCTAACCAAGTTGATCCCAACGTATGGGTTATTCAGTACGCTAAACAAGATTTACAAATTGTGAAACGCATTTCTCCGAATAGTCCTTACTGGGTCTTTCGGTTTAATCCCGACCGCATGTCGCCTAATGACATGCTAGCAACCATCCGCCGTGATGCCTACGTACTGAGCGCTGAATTTAATCGCCGACAAGCGGCTCAGGGACGCCGATAAACACGCCTTGCGACGCTGTGGCGCGGTATATGTTCCCAATGCGCTCAATAAGCAGATTGCTCTAATGGAGCATTTTATTCCTTCTCTCCAGAAGTATGATTGATTCGGCACAAAACAACTCAACACATTGGTTTTTGAATACTTACGCCTACTAGGTCAACAAGTTCACACTGCAAGACAGGAAGATAAAACTACCCCAGCGGGGTAAACTGTCTATTGCTAAAGGTTAGCAAAAATGACCTGCGCCCCAGCGGGGCCGCCAGTACGAACCTGGTTTAGTCCTAAGTCTTCAATGCTTAACCGTTAACCACAACGGACAGTCACTCTCTTGCCGTTTAATAACAGTTTCATACCATTTAAACAACGAAAGTTCGTCAATTGGAGCTTTTATATGTTATTGTTTTTACAA
>JBCDIR010000405.1:0-3988 GCA_038748735.1 Bacteroidota bacterium
CGCAAATACTGCGCGCTGATCGCCAATTTGGACCTCGAATTCTCCCGCTTCCGTCACACGCGCTAGTTGGGTGTTGACGAAAGAAAGGTCGTCGAGTGTTAACTCAAATTGCAGCGTTTTTGCCTCGCCGGGTGCTAGTTCGACTTTCTGGAAAGCGCGTAATTTACGCATTGCGGGCGTAATACTGGCCACTTTATCACGGGTATAAAGATCCACCGCTACGGCTCCGTTCCGGTCTCCGGCATTGCTTACCGTTACCGTTACCGTAATGGGTTGCTCCCTGGTGAGTTCGTAACTGCTGAGGCGCAAGTCGCCGTAACTGAAACTCGTATAACTCAGTCCGTAACCAAACGGCCACTGAGGGTTGTAATACCGCTCGGCCCGCACGGGCGCGTCGTAAGGAATAATGTTACCCGTACGACGCGGATAGGAATACGGCAATCGGCCATTCGGGTTGTAATCCCCGAACAAAACCTCAGCCAGCGCTTCTGCCCCGGCACTAGCGGGCCGGTAAGCCAAAAGCACCCCAGCGCTGCCTGCTACCACTCCCTCCATAATGAGTGGTCGCCCCTGGCTGAGCACTAAGATCACGGGTTTGCCCGTCTCGATAGCGGCCATTGCCAGTTGCCGCTGATCGTCGGGCAAGGTGAGTTGATCGACGTTGCCCGCGTGTTCGGCGTAGCTCTGTTCTCCCAGGCAGAGCACAATTACGTCAACATCAGCGGCTAATTCAGGCAACGCGGCTATCTGCTCCGCCGTCACCGTATGAAAGCCAGTGGGCACTTCGCAAACCACGCGGTCCGCCCCTACTTTTTCCGTTATGGCAGCAGCTATCGTCTGCGTACTAGCGGGGTACAACTCTTCTTGCCTGCCATCCCAACTGTAGGACCAACTGCCGTGTAGGGTACTAACGGAACGGGCTGCGGGTCCGGTGATGAGTATACGGCTGTCCTTCACTAGCGGTAAAGCGGGGATGTTCTGAATGGTGTCGTTTTTCAATAAAGTGATACTTTCTCGGGCCACACGTAGGGCCAAATCCTGGTAAGCCGCTCGTCCAAAATTCGCAGCGGCGGCGGGTTCTGGATAGGGTTGGTCAAATAGCCCCACTTTCATTTTTAGTTTCAATATGCGTCGTACGGCATCGTCGATGCGTTCAGTAGAGACTTCACCCACCTCGACCAGGTCTATCAAATCTTCGCAAAAGCTGAGATCGAACGGCACCATACTCATATCCACTCCGGCATTGATGGCCAGCTTGACGGCCTCCCGGTTGTCCTTCGCTACGCCGTGCTGGGTGTAGAGGTAGACGATGTCTAGCCAGTCCGTTACGACCACGCCATCGAAACCTAACTCCTCTTTTAGCACATCCGTCACCAGGTACTTACTGACGTGGACCGGTACGCCGTTGATTGCACCGGAATTGAGCATAACCGTCGACGTTCCTGCTGCGACGGCGGCGGCGAAGGGCGGCAAAAAGTGCTCCCGCAGAACGATTTCGGGAAGGTAAGCTGGCGAACGGTCTTTGCCACTGGCGGGTACCGTATAGCCGAGGTAGTGCTTCATACAGGAAGCGACACGGTCGGGTTGGGTCAGGTCTTCCCCTTCGTAGGCGCGGATAGCGGCGCTGCCAAGGGTGCTAACTAGATAAGTGTCTTCACCATACGTTTCCTCAAAACGTGGCCAGATGGGATTCCGACCTACGCCCACCACGGGGTCAAAATTCCAACGGATGCCGCTGGCTCGCGTTTCTTTGGCCGTCACCGCCGCGCATTGGTACACCAAATCAGCATTGCGCGTAGCCGCTAGGCCGATGTTGTGCGGAAAGAGCGTAGCCTCCTGGGTATAACTCATGCCGTGGATGGCGTCGATGCCATAGATAACCGGAATTTTAAGCCGTGATTCCTGCGCCACTTCCTGAATAATGGTCTGCAATTCTATCCATTCCTCCAGGCTCAGGTAACGGTAGGCGAGGTTCAAAATTGAACCAACGTGATGGTCTACGAGGTAGGCACGGAGCGTATCGCGCTGTAATTCTTTGTCTTTATAAAAAACGCTCAAATTCAACTGGGTCATCTGCCCTACCTTCTCCGCCAGGGTCATTTGAGCTAGCAATTCCTCAATACGTTGCTCGTCAGGGGATGTTGGGGTGACGTTTTGTTGAGCCGTCGCGGAAACGCTCAGTCCTATTAGCAAAAAACAGGTGGTGAAGAAACGGTACATAGCTAGCTAGAGTTAACTTTCTAATAAAACCTACTATCCACCAAAAGTATAACCTTTCCGCTCTGTTCGTTCTACTGGTTTTTTGTGGCAACCGATTATATCGCGCCAAGTTATTCCTTTATCAGGAAAACCAACGTTCACCCAGCATGAGAAACATCCTACCCCTACTTTTCGTATTCGTCACGACCCTGATTTTCGGACAGAATGTACGGAAAATTACCGTTGACGTTAATCAAATTAAGGGTCCACACGCGAAGGTAGCCAGTAAGTGCATTGGAGCTGGGAGGGCTTACGAAGGCTTGCGGGCGGACTGGCAAGCACAACTAAAAATGACCCAAGCAGAATGTGGCTTCGAGTACATCCGCTTTCACGGCATTTTGCACGATGATATGGCAGTTTACACCGAAACGGAAGACGGTACGCCCCACTATAATTGGCAATACGTGGACATCCTCTACGATTTCCTCCTCAGTATTGACCTCAAACCATTCGTAGAATTGTCGTTCATGCCCTCCGCTCTGGCCAGTGGTGAACAAACCGTTTTTTGGTGGCAAGCCAACGTTACACCTCCCAAGGATTACGAAAAATACGGAGATTTAGTCAGGGCTTTCACACAGCACTTGACCGAGCGGTACGGTCAGGAGGAGGTAAGTACTTGGTACTTTGAGGTCTGGAACGAACCCAACCACGGCGGCTTTTTTAGCGGGACCATGGACGATTACTTTCGGATATATCGGGTGGCAGCGGAGTCCGTTCGCGCCGTTTCCAACGATTACAGAGTAGGTGGTCCCGCGAGTGCTGGAGGCGGCTGGATTGAAGAAATGATAGCCTATTGCCAGCAAAATAATGTTCCGCTCGACTTTATTTCTACCCACGAATACGGGGTTTTGGGGGTTTTGGACGTTTATGGCGTGCGTAGAATTCAAATGGTTGAAGACGCTAACCGAGTTGTAAACACGGTCAAAAAAACGGACCAATGGATTAAAGAAGGGTCGGATCAACCGCTCGAAATTCACTTCACGGAATGGTCTTCTTCGTACTCGCCTAGGGATTTAGTGCACGATACTTACCAAAATGCGACCTACGTTTTGAACACGCTCAAACGTACGGAAAACATTGCCCATTCCATGTCCTATTGGACCTTCACAGATGTGTTTGAGGAGGGAGGCCCACCCACGACTCCTTTTCACGGCGGGTTTGGTTTGTTGAATGTGCAGGGCATTAAAAAGCCTACTTATCAAGCGTATCACTATTTCAACCAATTGGGAGAGGAAGAATTAGTCAATCCCGACCAGCATTCGTGGATATGTAAAAACGACGATGCTATTCAGGGGCTTATCTGGGACTTCACCTACCTCTACGCGCCGAATCGCTTCAACCAAACATTCTACGCCAGCGAGGTGCCCGCCCAAGAGGCTAGTACGGTGAATTTCGTCGTAAACGGACTGGAAAATGGGACTTACGAATTGACCGTCTACAAAACGGGCCACCGACATAATGATCCCTATTCCACTTATTTAGATTTGGGTAAACCCGCTCAACTCAACCAAAGGCAGGTGGATCATTTGCGGCGAAGCTCGAATAATCAGCCCGTGTCTGTGCAACTTGTCAAGGTAGTAAGTCAACAGTATGAGACTACCCTTTCCTTAAAAGAGAACGATATTCTATTTTTTGAACTTCGTAAATTAGACTGAGCACGTCAACTAAGAGTGTAAACTGACTTTCTTTCACAAATTACCAAATAAAATTTTCACTTACTGGCAAGCAA
>JBCDIR010000406.1:0-3979 GCA_038748735.1 Bacteroidota bacterium
CCGAGGTGCGTAGCTTCCTTCAGGAACAACTCGTCAGCGCCGCAAAAAGTTTTGGCCAGTTGGACGGAATCGCAGGCGTGGCTACGGCGGGTATTGCGCACGGCGCGCTCTTGGCGGATCGCCTGGGGCTGCCCTTTATCTACATTCGGTCGAAAGCAAAAGCGCACGGTCGGCAAAATCAGATCGAAGGCGAACTGAAGGACGGTGGTCGCTACCTGGTCATCGAAGACCTGATTTCGACCGGGGGGAGTAGTCTCCAAGCGGTAGAAGCCCTACGCCAAGCGGGCGGAAAAGCCGTAGCTACCCTGGCACTCTTCACTTACGGCTTCGACGAAGCGGCGGCGGCTTTTCAGCGGGCGGACTGTCCCGTGGCTACGCTGAGCAATTATCCCGCTTTACTCGAAGAGGCCGTCGAATCGGGCTACATCACGGCTGCTGAGCAGCAAATGTTGGCTGATTGGCGGGAAAACCCCGTCGCTTGGAGTGAGCAGTTCGAGCAGTAGTAACCCAAACTAACACATCATTGAGTTTATTTTTTTCTTATGTCCATCATTAGCGCAAAAGCAGAAACTTTCCTCCAGCGTTACCTCAGCAACGCTTCCCCCACGGGTTTTGAATCCTCCGGGCAAAAACTCTGGTTAGAATATATCCAACCGTACATCGACGAACACGAATTGGACAATTACGGTACCCTCTACGGGGTCATCAATCCGGGTAAAGACTACCGCGTGGTGATTGAAGGTCACGCCGACGAAATCTCCTGGTTTGTCCACTACATCACCGACGACGGTTTCTTGTACGTGACGCGCAATGGCGGTTCCGATCACTTGATTGCACCGTCTAAGCGGGTGAATATTCACACCAGAAATGGTATGGTACGCGGCGTTTTCGGCTGGCCGGCCATCCATACGCGCCGGGGTAAAGACGCTAACCTCACCCCTAAAATTGAAAACCTCTTCATCGACGTGGGGGCCGACAGTAAGGACGAGGTCCTAGAAATGGGCATTCACGTGGGCTGTGTCATCACCTACGATGACGAATTGGAAGTCCTCAATGACCGCTACTACGTAGGTCGCGCCCTGGACAATCGCCTCGGCGGATTTTGCATTGCGGAAGTAGCGCGCTTGCTCAAAGAAAATAAGGTGGAGTTGCCGTACAGCCTCTACATCGTCAATTCCGTTCAGGAAGAAGTCGGGCTGCGCGGCGCTGAGATGATCGCCGAGACCATCAAACCCCACGTCGCCATCGTCACCGACGTGACGCACTGTACCCACACGCCACTGGTCGATAAAAAGAAGCACGGCGACGTCAAATCGGGTCGCGGTCCGTCCCTGACTTACGCGCCCGCCGTCCACAACAACCTCCTTAACCTCATCCTCGACACCGCCGAGGCACACGATATCGACATCCAACGCGAGGCCGCCTCACGCCGTACGGGTACCGATACGGATGCTTTTGCGTACAGCAACGGGGGCGTCCCCTCGGCGCTTATTTCGCTACCCTTGCGCTACATGCACACGACGGTAGAAATGGCCCACAAAGCGGATGTGGAAGGCGTAATTTGCTTGATCTACGAGACGCTCCTGAAGATCGAGGATGGACATTCTTTTAAGTACTTCTAGGGTAAGCGGGAAGCCGTTGCGTCCTACTGGCTTCCGGGGCCGTTCGACTGGCTGCTCAATCCAAGCGCGTCAAGTCCAACCCGCGCACCATCAGTAAGAGTGATTTGGCGAAAGCCGTTTTACCCGTGAACACTAGCGAACTCACGCTGGGGCGCAAGCTCGGGTAGCGGTGGCGGTATTTTTTGACCACTTTGTCGATGGACTTGCGGACCAGTCGGCTGTTGGGGTGTCCGTCTTCGTTACAAAATTTGGGTTGAAAACCCAGTGCTTCAAAATAGTCACACTGCACTACGCGGTAGTACAGGTGAAACAGCTCGCGTACGGGTTGCGGAACAGCGTAATTGAAGAGACAGTAACCGATAATGTAGCCCGGAATAGCGGAGGCTACGGCGGGATGATTATTGGCCTGGTACCATTCCATCTGGTGCAATTCCGCGTCGATGAGTCCCACAATACGGTCGTGCGTAACGGGAGCCGTAATGCCAAAAGTCGTCTTAACTTGGTACATCTCCTGCTGGTAGTCCTGCGCAGAACGCTGAAGAAGTTGTTCTAATTCCTGAATAACGTACTCATTTTTTTGCTGCGCGGTCAAAGTCGGCTCTTTGGTGAAAAAGCGGCGGTGAATCCGCTCCAAAGATTCCATGGTAAAGCCCTCCGGCTTGGTCAAATAATCTAGTTTATAAATGAGGTCGAAGAGCAGATAAGAAGTACCCGTGGGGTAAGTGTCGCGGTCGAGGGAGCCGAACAAGGCTTCCTGTAAAGTGGTGCTGATACTATTGGTTATGAAATGATGCTTAACGTCCCGTTCGACGGCGGGCAGCGATTCCAGGTGCGCGCTATCCACTTGCTCTATTTGGCCGAATTCTTCCAGGAGCAGGTCATCTTGCTTATCCGCGTGGGTGGCGACCTCCTTGAAGGCGTAGTACAGTTTATAGGGCGAGGCATCACTCGTTTCCGAATCAAAGACAACGACGATATGCTGATCGGGGTCTAGGGCGTAGCGGCTAAATTTGAGTGAAAAATTCTGTTCCACCAAGCGGCGTAGCAGCTCCGGGCGGGGTTCATTCATCCGCGCCACCCGTGCCTCGAGGCGTACTTGCCGGTGCGTGGCCCAGCCGACGACGCGCTTGCTCCCCTGGAAAAACTCAAAGGACAGTGCCCCCTGATTATTGCGGTGCCAAACGACGTTGTCCTCCGCATCGTCACGTAAGAAGCGCAGAAACTGCTCGTACGCATCCAGAAAACGACCTTTTTCAAATTGCGTCACGGCCTCGTCCCAGGCATCGTAGCAAGAACTCGGCTTGTAGGAGTCACTGTAACGACCGAAGCGGATGTCCGGCTGTACCCACTCCTCGTCCCGATTCCCAAACCAGCGCTCGAAAAAGCTCATCTGTTATCTGATTTCGGTTGTAATGTACAAATTCTTGGTAGAAGGACACGATTCAGCAAGCTGAATCCAAGGTAGAGGGACTCGGCTCGTGACACTCGCCTGTTGGTAGAAGGTATAGGGACGCCGTCTCGTGGTTTAAGTGATGAATTGGTGATCAGTGCAGCCAACTCACCACTTCGCTATTTACCACCTAAGCTTACTGCACCGCCGAAATCCGCCGCAAAAACGTCTTCGCCGTGCTGTATTCTACCGACTGAATTTCAAAGTTCTCCCCGTCGGGCATTTTCGTAATCAACTCTTTCTCCTTCATGTTGTCAAGTTGCTGCATAAAGATGGTATTGTTGGACGTAATGCTCAGGATGCCCTGGCGGAAACCGAAGAAATACGATAGTCCGCTCGGCGATTTGAGCAAAACGTACAAGCGATCATCTGGTGCATCGTCCAGGCGGTAGGTGGGGAGGCGTAGCTCCACGTAACATTCTACCTGCTTGTTGAGTCCTTTTCCGGCAATACTGATCAACCCATTTTTCTGTTCCGTACTGACGAACGATTGGTAATCATCGTGCCACTTCATGGGTAGTTTACTGAATAGAAAAGAATAAGAGTTGATCTTTGACGGGAAGTCCAAAAAGCCGAGGGCTAAACCGTCTAGGGCATCGTTGCGTTCCTTGCTTTCTGGGAACAGTTCACGTACCGCTTTTTGGTAAAAACCAATGTCACTGAGGTAAGGGATAGCCCGCGCTTCGAAACCCGCTGATTCGAAATCTTTGTGGACAATATTGAGCAAGTTGGGTGGAATCAGCATCTCCAGCCCCATCATAAACTCCGTCGTGACGGGTGGATTTTGAGGGATGACTTCTTCTTCGGGTTCCTCTTCTTCGGGTTCTGGTTCGGCGGCCAGCATGATGCCGGTATCTTCTTCGGGTTCCTCCTCTTCGACCACCTCCGGCGGAGGGGGAGGCATGAG
>JBCDIR010000407.1:0-3977 GCA_038748735.1 Bacteroidota bacterium
AAATGGAGCTATTTTATGTAAAAAATTTAAGCCATACGCGTAGCAAGAAAAATACAACTGTCGTTGTAATGGTCAGTTCAGCGCAAGACGTCTATCTTACGAGCAGAAGTAAAATCTACCCGTTTCATGTCCACTAGCTACTCCCTCATCAAGAAAATTGACCTGTTGCTCGGTCCGCTCCTGTTCTTAGCCTTTTATAACTGGCCCAGTACAATTATTTCCGCCAAAGCGGACCCCGTCGTGGCCGTTGCGCTGTGGATGATCGTGTGGTGGATGAGTGAGGCGGTGTCTATTTCTGTGACGGCTTTGCTGCCGTTGGTGCTCTTTCCGTTGTTGGGCTTACAAGAAATGGAGGACGTCGGCGCACACTACGGAGACGATATTGTCTTTCTCTTCTTTGGAGGCTTCGTACTTGCCCTGGCGCTGGAAAAGGTCAACTTACACCGCCGCATCGCGCTACGAATCATCCGCTGGACAGGCACCACGCCGGATCGGGTCATCCTTGGCTTTATGTTGGCCACTGCCTTTCTCAGTATGTGGATCAGCAATACCGCTACGACGGTGGTCATGCTGCCCATTGCCCTCTCCGTCATCGACCTGATTATTAACGACGAGGATGGTTTCACCAAGGGAGACCGCAATTTTACGCTTAGCATTATGCTCGGTATCGCCTATTCGGCCAACGTCGGCGGAATAGCCACCATCATCGGTACGCCACCCAACGGGGTACTCATCAGTTTTTTAGAAAAAAATTATGACACTAGTATTTCTTTCTTCCGCTGGCTAGTGCTGGGGCTACCGTTCACTACCGTCATGCTGTTTGCCGTTTACTGGATGTTGGTCAAATGGATTTTCCCCAACCACCTCGCCGCTATTCCGGACAGCGACGCACTGATCGACGGGGAGCTGGACCAGCTCGGTCCGCTGCGGGGGCAGGAGCGTCAGGTACTGGCCATTTTTGCGGTGACCATCCTCCTGTGGATTACGCACACCTGGATCAATCCTTACCTACCGGGTACGCTAAAGTTCAGCAACGCCATTATCAGTATGATGGGGGCGTTCGCCTGTTTTGTGATTCCGTTTCGCTTCGGTAAGGGAACATTCATTTTAGAGTGGAAAGATACGGTGCGGCTGCCGTGGGGCATCTTGATTCTCTTCGGCGGCGGCTTGGCCTTGGCCAGTGCGCTCAAAGACGCGGGACTCATTGGTCTCATCAGTGAGGGAATTGCGGCGCAAAAGTCGGTGGGCATTCTAGCCGTTACCGCTCTGCTCATCACAGTAGTGCTATTTGCTACGGAACTGATGAGTAACGTGGCGCTCATTGCCGTTTTTGCACCCGCCATCGCTGGTATTGCGCTGGGAATTGAGGTAGACATGCTCTACTTGCTCATTCCGGCGGCCATGGCGTCTAGCTGCGCGTTCATGTTACCCATGGCGACCCCGCCCAACGCCATTGTCTTCGCCAGCGGTCACGTGAAGGTACACGAGATGGCCCGCGTTGGGCTGGTGCTCAATATACTAGCCGTATTACTACTGATTTTGTACGCTACGACGATGGTTCCACTCGTATTTTAACGTGAATAGTTACGTCTTCACCAACGAATCAGAGCCGACCCCCAGGTAAAGCCACTACCAAAAGCGGCCAAGCAAACCAGATCACCGCGCTTAACGGCCCCGGCTTGTACCGCTTCCGAAAGCGCAATCGGCACGGAAGCAGCCGTCGTATTACCGTATTTTTGGATGTTGTTCCAGACCTGGTCGTCGCGGAGTTTCATCGTCTTTTGGACGAATTGGCTGATACGTAAGTTAGCTTGGTGCGGCACGAGCATGTCGATGTCCGTGGGCGCTAAGCCGACTTGCTGGAGCGCCTCCATGATGACCTCCGGGAACTTGCGGACGGCCAGCTTAAAGACAAACTGTCCCTCCATGTTCGGGTAGTGCTGCGCGTTGTCCAACATGTGTTGGGTGATAAACATTTCGCCAAAAGTGTCGGCAGCAGGAAAACCGTAGTCGTAGGATTCACCAGCTTTATCAAAATGGTAGCCCCCGTGGGAACCGGGATTGATGAAGGCTAATTTTTCGGCGTAGGTACCGTCGCTGTGTAGCTTGGTCGTCAGGATGCCAGCGTCTTTTTCTTCCGTAGGCTGCACGACTACCGCTCCGGCACCGTCCCCAAAAATTACGGTTACGTTACGGCCACGGGTACTAAAGTCCAATCCCATGGAGTGCATTTCTGCTCCCACTAACAGCACGTTTTTATACATGCCCGTTTTGACAAACTGATCGGCAATGGACAAACCGTAGATGAAGCCCGAACACTGGTTGCGGATGTCTAACGCCCCAATCTCGGTCTTGGTAATCCCCAGCTCCCGTTGCAACAGTACCCCACAGCCAGGAAAGTAATAATCGGGGCTCAGCGTAGCAAAGATGATGAAGTCAACGTCTTCAGGAGTGATGCCCGCATCGGCAATGGCGCGGCGGGCGGCTTCGGTACCCATCGTAGCCGTTGTTTCCTTATGCTTATTAGCGTAGCGGCGCGTCTGGATTCCGGTGCGCTCCTGCACCCATTCGTCGGAGGTTTCCATCACTTGGGCGAGGTCATGGTTGGAAACAACATTTTCGGGTAGGTAGTGGCCGATTCCGGCTATTCTGGCGTTGAGCATAATAATTTGGTCTTGAACTTGTTTAATGACGTCTGCGATAGGTAAAAATCAGCAGTTTTGGTGCTACCACGCAGTAGCCGCGTAGCGAATTGAGGGATGCACAAAACCTAATACCGCGTGGCGCGGCAGGCGCTAGCAGGGCTATTAAGGTGAGTACAGTACGAAGAGTAGCAACAAAAGGGCAATTTTGATCATTGCAAGATGTTTTTAAACAAGTTCCTTATTCAAACGGCACAAAAATAAGCATTTTGGCCTTCTTAATTTAAAATGGCTGCGCAGTAAACAAGGTAAAAAACAATTATGTTTTCCACAATATCAGCCAAGCGCCCAAAATAGCGTAACTTCGTACTCCCTCTTGTTAGTCGCCTATGTTTTGAATTAGAAAAACCCATGAACACCCCGTATTCCTATTTCGGAGTGTTAAAACGCATCAACATGATACATTTAGGCATCGTCGAGGACGAGGCATTCATGCTGCAAAGTATCCGACAAACCTTTGCCAATAATCCCGGTATCGAAGTCACCTTAGCCGCCCAAACAATGGAAGATTGCTTGGAAGAACTTACACCTAATCTTCCGTTGACCACGCTACTCCTCGACATCAACCTACCCGGCATGAGCGGCTTACGGGGCATCCGCTTTCTGAAGGAACGCCGTCCCGACTTGGACATCATCATGCTGACCAACAAGGACAGTTCCGACGATATTTTCAAGGCGCTCTGCGCGGGGGCCGTAGCCTATATTTCTAAGAAAAAGGCGAGTCCTCCCATTTTGCGCGAAGCAGTCACCACGGTCTCCCGTGGCGAGTCGTATATGTCACCGGGTATTGCTCGTAAGGTCATTCAGCACTTTGCCCCACCGGACCGCAGTACGGCTAGCCCCGTCCTGACACCGCGTCAGCACCAAATTGTGGAGCTACTGACCGATGGACTCAGCTACAAAATGATCGCCGATAAACTCCTCATTTCGGTAGAAACGGTCCGGGATCACATCAAAAAAATATACCGGACTTTACAAGTTAACAGTAAGGCGGAGGTGATCCGCAAGAAGTTGGATGGAGAGATTTAAACACCGGCAGTCTACCTACTACGTTTGGCGACTGGGGCTGTTGCTCTGGCTGTCAATTACTGGCTTAGGCAATGTACTAGGCCAGGGTTTGTTGTATGACTATTACGCCATCCGGGAGGGCTTATCCAATCGCCTCGTTCGGGACGTGGTTTTTGACGAATCTAATCTAGTGTGGTTAGGAACGGGTAACGGTCTGAACCGTTTCGACGGCTACGGTTTCGAGCAGTTTTTTGATAACGATTCGGC
>JBCDIR010000408.1:0-3977 GCA_038748735.1 Bacteroidota bacterium
CGGGACGGAAGTAGACGGAGACCCTAATACCGTAGGGATTCAGGCATGGTACCCCGCCAATGGGACTACCTCACAGCTGCAGAGCCCTCACGGTATTGCTACCGATATAAATGGGAACATCTACATCGGTCAGTCCTCTAGCGGTAACGTTCGTCGTTTAGATTGTGCAGGAAATATTGACAGCGCGAGTGATTTTGAGATTACGGACGGCGGTAATTCTTTTGCTTCCGATGGCAGATACATTTACTTTCATTCTCGACCCGCCCAGAGATTACGAAGGTATGATTTGTGTAACCCAAGTGCTTCTCCAGACCAAGTTAGGCTCAACGGTTCAGACGATAGCCGCAACTGGGGGATCAAGTTATTGGCGGATGGCACGATTGTGATTGGAAGTGATTTCAAGAGCGATGCTACGCCCAATGAGGTTTTTATTTTTAATCCTTCGGATAGCGATTGGACGAGCAACGCTTCTTTTAATCCTATCATCACCGAAAGCGATGGCGTACTCGGCAACAACGGAACAAATGAATACCGACTGTACGACGTCCTCATTGACAATAATGGCAACCTCTTCGTCAATTACGAAGACCGCTCTAACGGAAATAACGTTACGGGAACAATTCAGAAATGGGAACCCGACGGAAACGGAGGGTACACCTTAGTAGCTACTATCCAGGACCTCAATGCTAACGACGGCCAAGGTTTTGCCGAGCCAGGTGGAATGGTACTGAGCCGGGTGAGTGGTATGATTTACGTCGTTTCCCAATCCTCAACGGAAGACTGCATATCCATTCTTGATCCGGTTAGTTTCACCATCCGGCCTACGCCAGCTATCGGTCCAGTTGCGGGAGTATCGGGCAAGGGCATTGGTATCAACACGGAATGCTGCCCAGCAATTCCCAATCAGATCATTGATATTGTGCAGTGCATCAACAGTAGCAGTGAGACGCTATTTTTGAATGACATTTACAACTGTGACGGGATCGTCTGTGACGGAGAATGGACACCTAGTGATACCCCATCCGCCAACGTATTTGTGAGCTGTAATCAATCCCTGATCAGCAACATCAGCAGTGGTTGTTACAGTTTTAGCAGAAGTTCCGATGGAACTGAACCGGGGGCTCAGTGTGGTGCCTTCTCACAGACGCTAAACCTTGAGATTATCGAAATACCCGATGCTACCATTACGGGCCCCACCGTGACCTGTTCTGACGAATCTATTACCCTCATGGCAACTACTACGTCTAGCAATATAAAATGGCAGAGCAGTACGACGTCCGCCACCTCTGGATTTGTAGATATTCCCGGCGAGACCGGGCCTAACCTCATAACCATGGTAACGGAAGAGGTTACTTATTTTCGCCTTATGGTCGTAGGAGCTAGTGGCGGAAGCGGTAACTGCCCGGGGGGAAGTTGCGAGCTACCAAGTAATACGTTAACCGTTAACGCGGACATAGCTCCAACCATTACCCTGCCAAGTCCGGCCACTAACTGTCATCGTCAACCTATTGACCTGACGACTGGCGTAGTGATTGATCCGGCTAATCTTGATGCTAATTGGAGTACAACCGAGCCTTCCGAGGAAGGTACTTTCGACAACGGAACCACGCTGAGCTCGGCAACCACCTACACCCCTAGTATGGCAGACGTAAATCGGGGGTTCGTCACCTTGGTGCTAACAACCGATGACCCGGACGGCATCTGCACACCTGTGATGGCTGCCGTGACGGTGGAAATAGCTCGCGTGGATTGTGGAACCTACCCCTGGGATGGAGATAACGACTAGAATTCCTTTTGAAAACCACGAAGATACATCCTTCGTGGTTTTCAAATAGCCAGCCATTGTTCCACGGACTCAACAGAAGTGTTGTTGAATACTGGGACTCGCTACTTTTCCACAAAAAGCGCCGATAACGAGCGGTGCTCGTGTGTATTGCGAATGGCGCGGGCGAATAGCTTAGCAGTGGATAATACCTTAATACGGTTAGACGTCTGCCGCAGCGGAATGGTATCACTGACGATCATTTCTTCTAGTACCGAATTGGCAACATTATCGTAGGCTTTACCACTCAGTACCGGGTGGGTACAGATGGCCCGGACACTTTTGGCTCCTTTTTCCATGATAATGGCCGCCGCTCGACACAGCGTACCCGCCGTGTCCACTAGGTCATCGACGAGTACGACGTCCGCCCCTTCCACCTCACCGATAACGGTCATACCCGCAATTTCGTTAGCGCGCTTACGGTATTTATCACAAATGACCAGTGGGCGGCCAAAGTGCTTGGCGTAGGTACGCGCCCGCTTGACGCCCCCTACGTCGGGAGAGGCAAAAGTGACATTGTCTAGGTCCAGATTTTCTTCTAAATAAGGTAGAAAAATCGCTTCCGACCGCAGGTGGTCTACCGGAATATCGAAAAAGCCTTGAATCTGATCGGCGTGGAGGTCCATCGTCATGATACGGTCGACGCCGGCGGCTTCGAGGATGTTCGCAATGAGCTTTGCCGAAATAGGCACCCGCGAACGGTCCTTACGATCCTGACGAGCGTAGCCAAAGTACGGAATCACCGCCGTGATGTAGCCCGCCGAAGCCCGCTTGGCCGCGTCGATGGACAACAGCAGTTCAATCAGGTTATCGTGCGGTTGACAAGTGGAAGCGATGAAAAACACGAAGCCCCCCCGCACCGACTCGTGGATGATCGGCTGCATTTCTCCATCGCTGAAGTGACTGACGGATAGTTCTCCCAGGGGCTGACCGTAGTAATCGGCAATTTTTTCGGCCAGGTAACGGGACCGGGCAATACTGAGCAATTTTACGTCGACCATTAGATTAAAGTGTGGCTCGTGGTTTTTAGCTGATTTTAGCATACTAGCGTAGTGTGGGGTAAAGGTAGGGATAAATTCGTCGAACTTTTCCTAGCATTAGCCGAAAGAAGCGGCAAGCAGTTGCATTTGCTCGCACCTTTATACCAAAGAATCGAAACAGAAAAGATTAGATAGTGTAGTATTGTAAGATGATCGTCCCGGGCAACCAGGGCGATCTTTTTTCGTAAAAACGGATTTTTACTGATCGTAGTTATTTTCAACAAGTTCATACAATAGCGTATCTTGCCAGCGGACCAAGCAAGCATAGTTAATGAAAGCAATTCTTCCCGTGGCAGGAGTGGGCAAGCGGCTGCGGCCCCTGACGTATTCTCAGCCCAAACCACTGATTCCGCTGGCGGGAAAGCCCATTATTTCGTTTATCATTGACCAGTTGATGGCAGTGGGCGTCGATGAGTTTGTTTTTATCATCGGTTTTCTGGGGGATAAAATTGAGGATTACGTACGCGAAGCGTATCCCGACCTTCAAGCTACCTTTGTCACGCAGGAAGATCGCCTGGGACCTGGACACGCCATCTGGCTCGCCCGCGAAACCTTTAAAGAGGAGGAAAGCATTATCATCTTCTTCGGTGACGTAATCGTGGACGCAGATTTAGCACACGTGGTCAATAACCCCAAATCAACCCTGGTCGTTAAGAAGGTCAAAGACCCCCGACAGTTCGGCGTAGTAGAAATGAAGGGCGAACGCCTGCATCGCCTAGTTGAGAAACCGAAAATTCCCAAATCAGACTTGGCCATGGTCGGTATCTACAAAATCGCCGACGTACCTACCTTCCTCGAAGGCTTACATTTCAATATTGAGCGAGGTATTCAAACCAATGACTCCTTTCAGCTCACGGACGCCCTCATGCGGATGGTCGAACGGGAGGTGCCCTTCGATATTTTTCACGTCAATAATTGGTTCGACTGCGGACAACCAGACGTACTACTAGCCACCAACGCCATTTTTCTGGACCGGGCCGGACTCACCAGCGAAGACATAGCGGGTACGACGAACACGGTGATTGTTCACCCCGTGCGGATTGGACCGGGTTGCGAAATTACGAACAGCATCATTGGCCCGCACGTCACCATCGGCGAAAAAACGACCATTAAGA
>JBCDIR010000409.1:0-3968 GCA_038748735.1 Bacteroidota bacterium
AAGCTAAACCATTCGTTACCAGGCGCTAAAAAGCTACAATTCGTATGGTATTGAAAAAAATATTTAAAATAATTTGTTTTAAAACAACATTTTGTTCTAAATTTGTACCGTACAGCGGGGACATCACTTTCAAATCGTTTCGCAAATTACGTTTCAGCCATGAATACAAACCAAAACAATAACACGTACCGCCAACGCGTACGTCCGGGGCGTTCGCCCGAAGGAGACCCCATCATCAATTGGGCGGCCTTATGGTCCCGATTGTGGTATTTCCTCAAACGCTTAACGGCAGAGGTTTGGTATCTTTTTTCGCGTCGCCAACCGACTCCGCGTTCCCGTCGCGCCGCTAAAGGTAAAACCAATTCCTGGAAGTGGCAGCCCTGGATGATGCCGGCCCTCAAAGTAAGTCTACTGTTCGGCGCTTTTCTTTACGTTATGCAGTGCGACATCTCGCTTACCATTGAACTTAAAGCACCTTTTGGTGATTCGGAGACTACTGCTCAGCAGATGAGCAACAGCGAGCAGCAGTTTGGCTTTGCGCAAACCGTTGGCTTTGGGAAAGGCAAGAAGAAGCACCCCACGCAGCAACTCGATTTTGCCGCCACTGATGTCGATGCCTACCTAGAACGCTTTGGGCAATTGGCTCAGGCCGAAATGAGCAAGTTCCGTATTCCGGCTTCCATCAAAATGGCACAAGCTTTACTAGAAAGCCAGGCCGGTCAGTCTATCGCCGCTAAGGTTGACAACAACCACTTCGGTGCGCCGTTGCAGGGTCCCTCCTACGAGTCCGCTTGGCGCAACTGGCGCGAGCACAGCCTCCTCCTCGTCAATCGCTTCGAGCAGCTCCAAAAACACGGTCTCGACTACCGCGCTTGGGCCCGTGGTCTTGAGCAAGCAGGCTACAGCCACCACGATAATTACGCCAACCAACTACTCGAACTCATCGACCGTTTCCACCTGGAGCAACTCGATGATCCTACAATATAAGTTTATCACAAACGTCTTTTCTCAGTGTTAATTCGACTGCTCCCCAGGGGAGCAGTTTTTTTATGCCTTCTCTTCAACCTATCCGACCGAAATCATGCCTACCCTCGCCTAGCGGCCAACCTCTCTTTCTCCCCCGCTGTTCTCCCTATTGGAACACGAATTAATTATGCCCATCCGAGAGAATTTACTCATCTTCCAGTTAGCCGTGATCCAATTCACGCACATCGTTGATTTTATGATCATGATGCCGCTGGGCAAGCAGTTTATGGAACTGTACGGCGTCTCTCCCCAACAGTTCTCCATGCTGGTCTCTGCTTACGCGGGCATGGCGTTCGTTGCTGGTTTGGCCGCCTCTTTATACATTGATCGCTTTGATCGGCGTGATGCACTGCTATTTCTGTACACTGGCTTTATTCTGGGTACCTTTGGTTGTGGCTTGGCGGATAGCTACCACTTATTACTCTTGGCTCGCTCCTTTACTGGCGCTTTTGGCGGCGTCCTCGGTGCGTTAGTACTGGCAATTGTGGCCGACGTCGTTCCACTCGAACGCCGGGGTGCCGCGATGGGTAAAATCATGCTCGCTTTTTCTACGGCTTCAATTTTCGGTGTTCCGGCGGGCATCTATTTGGCGGCGCGTCACGGTATCCGTTTACCTTTTCTGGCAATTGCCAGTATTTCAACCGTTTTCTTCTTTTTGGCTTGGTACAGCGTCCCAAAACTTCGTGCTCACCTTCAGCCAACCGCCTCCCCCAAAGCACCAGCAGCACTAGTGTCGGATTTGACGGCTAATCGCAACCAATTGCTAGCCCTATTATTCTCTTTTGTTCTCGTGGTTGGTCACTTTGCCATTATTCCGTTCATTGCACCCTACATGGAAATGAATATCGGCTTTACGGCGGATCAGGTGGCCCTGCTTTACGCCATTGGCGGTACCGTCACCGTCGTCTTTATGCCGTTGTTTGGTTACCTCGGAGATCGCTTTGGACACATTCGCATTTTTAGTTTGGCCAGTATAGGCGCCTTGGCTTCCATCTATCTGGTTACTAATCTTACCACCGTACCGCTGTGGATTGCTTTACTCGTCAGCGCTAGCTTTTTTATGGTTGCTAGTGGCCGAAACATCCCCGCCACTACGCTAATTACTTCCGTAGTACAACCCGCTAACCGGGGAAGTTTCATGAGTATCCGCGCCTCTTTCAACGAAGCAGCCTTGGCCATCAGCTCTTTCGTAGCCGGACTCTTAATCACCAAGCACCCGGACGGCTCCCTCGGCAATTACGAACAAGTGGGTTACCTCGCTATTGGTATGAGTATTGTAGCTATTTTTCTAGCGCGCAAGTTAAAAATGGTTGCTTAAAATTTGGGGCCTCCCCCGCTCAGGCGGGGGCGCTACGCTACGGGGCTCACTATTCGTTCGGCTGCTGCGCATCCCGACCGCTAACGCGGCGGCCCCTTCGCATCGCATAGGCCGATGCCTTTCCGCAGCGTTTCCGTTGGGTAATGTGATGAGAGCTTTCTACTTCGTTTTCGCTGGCATCATCCGCAGCCGTAAGAGCAAGACCAAGCTCACGATAAAAAATAGGCCTAGCACCAGTACGCTATTCCGAATATTTCCCGTCACTAGCTCCGCTTGCCCAAACGCAAACGTACCAATCACAATCGCCGCTTTTTCTAGGACATCATAAAAGCTGAAATAGGACGTCGTATCTTCCGTATCCGTAGGTAGCAGTTTGGAATACGTAGACCTAGACAGCGACTGTATGCCGCCCATCACCAAACCCACCAGGGCCGCTACTAGGTAAAAGGAGGTTTTACCTTGCACAAAGTAGGCCATGACGCAAATCGCAATCCAAATCACCAGCATGATAATGATGCTGATCTTATTCCCAATCCGGTCCGAAACCCGCGCAAATAAGCTAGCACCACCAATCGCTACCACCTGCAAAATGAGAATAATGTAAATGAGTTCCTGCGTCTCAAAGCCCAATTCTTTCTCCGCAAAAATCGAGGCTAGGTATAGTATCGTTTGCACGCCCATACTATAAAAGAAGAAACTATATAAAAACCGCTTGAGCTGCGTCTGTGTTTTTAAGCGCTCCCATACTTTCCTTATTTCGTGCCACCCCTGACGCGCCATAGCCGCCACTTTATCGCTACCTTTTTTCTGATCTTTCGGTAAACGCTTGAAAGCGTACTGGGCAAACCCAATCCACCAAAAGCTCACCAAGGCGAAAGCAATCCGGATGTGTAAGTCCTTTTCCGTCGACAATCCGAACAAGTCTGGTTTCAGAATCATCAAGAGATTAAAAGCCAGCAAAATGACACTCCCTACGTAGCCGTAGGCAAATCCTTTCGCACTGACGCGATCGTACATGTCTTCGGTGGCAATGTCTGGTAGGTAACTATTATAGAAAACCAAGCCCCCCGCAAAACCGATCATCGCCACAATAAAACCAATCGTTCCTAACCAAAGGGTGTCCATTCCGACGAACCAAAACAGTGACAAACAACCAATGGCTCCCATGGTAGTAAAGAGCTTCAAAAAGAACATTTTGCGTCCTCCCGCATCCGCAATCCCCGACAGCCAGGGCGAAACCAGCAGAATGAGCAAGTAAGCACCTGAAATGGCAAAGCTATACAGCGTACTATTGGCCATATCAATACCGGCTACCGTGACTACATCGTCCGTGACAGAATTGAAGTAACCGGGAAAAATAGCCGTCGTAATTACGAGCGCGAAAGCAGAATTGGCCCAGTCAAACATCGCCCAACCGTTAATGGTGCGGCGGTCATTCTTTGGGGTGGTTAAGACTACTTGTTCTTGCTGATTCATCTTGCGTTTTGTCTTCTCTCTTCCCAAGGTACGAAAGTCTCCGAAACGCGCGCTACTTCCTCCTAAAAATACCAAAGGGGTTCAGCTTTCGCTGAACCCCTCCGGCTCTATTGTGTTTGCGTAATCGCGCTAGGTATTATTTTACCGC
>JBCDIR010000410.1:0-3952 GCA_038748735.1 Bacteroidota bacterium
AAATCCTACAACTCACCCAACTACCCCATAACCTTACCCTTAACCCCACATTCGACGAGTTACAACCCCGTGTATTTATCCGAAAATCGGCCCCATACAATCCAAAAAAACGCGACCGCCTGTACCAACTGGTTGACTTTTACACGCTCTTTTACCTACGCTTTGTAGAAGACCACGACCCCGTTGATGGTCAGCAATGGTTGAACGCAATTGACCATCCTAGTCGTCGGGCGTGGAGTGGGTATACATTCGAACGCGTGTGTTGGTATCATCTACCCCAAATAAAGCAAGCGTTGGGCATAGCGGGTGTGTATTCTCAAAGCTCGAATTGGCGCAATACCGAAGCACAAATCGATTTACTGATCGACCGCCGAGACCAAGTGATCAACGTCTGCGAAATGAAGTTCTCTATCGCCCCCTTCACCATCACCAAACAGTACGCCGAACAGCTACTCGCCAAAGTGGAAGCTTTCCGCAGCGCTACCCAAACCAATAAAGCGCTTTACCTCACCTTTTTGACCACCAAGGGCTTAGTGGATAACAACTGGTCTAAACAACTGGCGCAGTACAGTATCACCATGGACGCGCTGTTTGAATGATAGCGGACAAATAAAAACTACCTCCAACGTCATTTTCGGGTCGTTTTCAGTACCTTAGTCATCCACGCATTAGGGCTTTCCTAGTGAGTCTATTGCTCACTTGAAATCACCGATTCTTGTACACCATGCGACTCTTATTCCTTCTCCTACTGGCCCTACTAGCCTCGGGTAGCTATGCACAACCTACTGCTGTTGTGTCCGCTGCTGATTTAACCGCAGATTACGCCATTTTACGGCAGACACTAGAAGAGCTCCACCCCGGACTGTATAAATACACCCCGAAGGAGGAGATGGACCAGTACTTCGCCCAGTTAGCGAATCAACTATCCAATGAGCAAGACGTACGCAGTGCTTATCGACATATTTCTGAGTTAACGGCGCACGTACAGTGCGGGCATACCTACGCCAACTTTTGGAATCAGTCCGCTGCACTGACCGAGTATTTTACCGAGGCCAAAGATAAGCTGCCCTTCACCACGCGGATTATGGACCAGAAGGTTTACATAGCGCAAAATTTATCCAATCAGCCAGCACTGCAAGTAGGAGATCAAATCACGGCGATCAACGGGCGGAATATGGATGATGTGTTAGCCGAGTTACTAGCCCTCGTCAAGTCCGACGGGGCCAACGACGGTAAGCGCTATTTCGACCTCCAGCTCTTCGGTATGGACAATTACGAGGCGTTTGATATTTACCTTCCGCTAGTGCTCGAACTCGGAACCCGCGTAGAACTCCAACTCCTCCCCTACCAGAGTGACACCCTCAAAACAGCTAGCGTTGACCTGACCACCCGCCGCGCCCGCCACGATACCCTCACGGCGCGCCACGGTCCACAGATCGAAACCTATGACGATTTTTGGAACTTTGAATTGCTCGATGAGCAGGTCGGCTATCTGCAAATTGGCACCTTTGTCACTTGGAAGATGGACCTCAACTGGAAGCAGTTTATCGACGATGCGTTTTCCACACTAGCACAACAAAACACCCCCAACCTGATTCTCGACATTCGCGGTAACGCCGGTGGTAATGCTGATGTACAGGCCTATTTGTACAAAAAACTCCGTAAGCAATCCGCTACCCAGGGACCATTCCGGCGCACCTTGCGCACCAATACGATAAGTCCTACTATTCGTCCGTACTTACACTCGTGGTCGAACAAGGCGTTCAATGATGTAGAACGTGCCGTACCCCACGAAAACGGTTTCTACACGTTTAAACGCCGGGGGTTGCTCAACGCAACGGCAAAGGCTGAAAAAGGAGCTTATAACGGTAAAGTCTATGTGCTGGCAGATGCGTCGAATAGCTCGGGTACTTATTTCCTCATTCATTATTTACAACAAAACGATTTAGCCACCGTCGTGGGGCAAACCAGCGGCGGTAACCTCCAGGGCATCACCGGCGGACAAATCTTGATGTTAGTACTTCCACACACGGGCATAGCAGTAGACATTCCGCTCATCGGCTATTATCCGCCGACGCCGCAACCCAATCAAGGGATCACACCGGATATCTTCGTAGAACCGACCATAGCGGATTTAGTAGCGGGTGAGGACCGAGCGTTGAAGACAGCGCTGCAGCTGGTTGTCCCAAAAGAGTAAGTAGGATAACTGACAAAAAACGATCGTTAATTTCGATTCTGAATGACGAGAAATATCAAAATAATTCGTCCACCTCAAATTTAATATTCATGCAACGCTCTCTCCTACTCTTGACCTCTTGCTGCCTAGCTTTGGCCGTACAAGCACAGATCGAATTCGGCACGCTTGGCGCAAAGTATTACGCTTGGAGTGAATACCAAAACGGCAATGACGGGCCGTTTTTGGCCGAAATGTACACCATAGAAGTAATGAGTGACACCATTATTGAAGGAACACCCTGCCGAAAAATGTATCCTCGCCACTTGCGCTGCGAAGACGTTGACGATTCCGCTGCTTACGTCACGCAAATGGGGAGTCAAGTCCGCTATTGGAACCCCGTTACCTCACAGTTCGATCTGCTCTATGATTTTAGCAAAATGGCGGGTAAATCCTGGACAATACCGACTTTCTGCGGGGGAGCGGTGGCCTCCTTTTGCCCAGTAGATTCCTTAACCGTACACGTGGATTCTACCACTACGGTCGACTTGGGGGCTACTACGCTGAACGTGCAGCACGTTACGGTAAATGGTCTCGACTGGTATGGCCCGTTCAACCGAACTATCTACGAAGGAGTCGGCTGTATCGAGTTTCTTTTTTATCTCTCGGACGGAGCCTGCTCTACTGCTCACTACTGGGAGCGCGGAATCCGCTGCTACGAAGATCCCAACGTGGGTACGCTTTCTTTTTTCACCGATGGCGGCACCTGTGATATGCTTACGAATACAACTACATTCTTAACGGAAGACGCTTTTACCGTATTTCCCAACCCCGTTTCTCACCAACTACAAGTAGTGGGCAAAGGCACCTTTTCCGTCCGTATCTACGACGCACACGGACGCTTATTGTCCCGCTTTTCGGAGTTACAGGATACGGCACTCCTCGACTTTAGCACTTATGCGGCGGGGGTGTACTTGCTACGTTTCAACCGGAATGGAGCCGTAAGTACCCGACGGGTAGTGAAGGAGTAGCTTAAGCGCTGAGCATCAATTCCGTCTTCCCGGTCTACCGTCCAGATGCCACCTAATGTGCCTCATCCTTTTTTCACCTATCCCCTCCGCGTTCTTGGTAATCAATGCTTCACAATCGAGTTCTGGGATGGGTTCGGGTTTACAGGCAACCAGCCCAAGAGAAATTAGCAAAGCGATAATCAGATAAGCGTTAGACATAAGCGCGACAAATTAATAGCAATCCTCACCAGGATACAAATTCCTATCCCAACCTCCTAATCCATCGTGTTGAAGCCCAAAGCCACAGTTTGGCGTAGGAAGCCAATCTTCACAAAGAAGATTAGATCCGTTCGGTAACTCCTTAATTTCCGAACTTTTTTTGAAGCCGTTGCGGATCTTGTTTGGTGTGAACAATATCGACAACTAAAACCTCGATTTCATCCTCATCAACCGTAAAAATAATACGATAAGACCACTTCAAAATACGTCGATAAAGTATTTGGTCATTCTGGATTTCTCTAGCTGGACTATGGCGCTGTGGCATATTTGCTAGTGTATCAATTTCGTCTAGGATGCCGTCTCGGACCTTATTAGCAGTAGCAACTGATTCTTGTTCTTTTAACCAATCGTAAATTTGCTGAAGTGCCTCCTTGCCTCGTCGCTAATGCTCACTGCATAGGTTACCATTGGGCAGCTTCTTTTCGTAAATCGTCAATACTTGTTTTTTGACCTGCTTTCATTCTGGCCACGCGCTTTGCGTATTCCGTTA
>JBCDIR010000411.1:0-3945 GCA_038748735.1 Bacteroidota bacterium
CACCAGTTATCCGTAGAAGAAGTGGCGCCACAGCTCCCCCAGGTCAAGCAACTGGTTGTGGGCTTTCGATCCTCAGCCCATTCCGCTGCCGCTAACCTGATTCCTTTTCTGAGGAAAGGCGATTTACCCATTACCCAACTTACGGAAAATACGACGCAACAAGGTGGTCCCGCAGCCACCCAAATCATCCAAGTAGATGGCCGCTATAACGAAGACAAAGCTACGAACGAGGCCGAAGCACGGGAGGTACTCCAACACCTCAACACCATTGAGCGCACTCCGCAGCAAACCTATCCACGCGTGGGCATAGTTACCCTTACTCGTGGACAACGTGATCTCTTGCTGGGCATGCTCTACCGCATCAAGCGTGAGCGCAGCCCCGGTGCAGATTTGATCCAACAACTGGAACGCAACGGCCTACAAATACTAACGGTAGCGGACGTAGCGGGGCAGTCTTTTGACCAACTGTTACTCAGCCTCACTTACGGAGCCGTAGACCGCGAGGGCCGCCTAACGGAGCGGTTAAACCAACTCCGTACGGTGGCTTTGCGGAGCGCACTGGCCGACTTGCGACAACTAGCCGTAGAACAACAACAACTGTACTGTTTTTCCTCCGTTTCCGCCGAGGAATGGGCCGAGCAGATCGCACCAAATGACGAAGGGTCTTGGGGACAATTTGTAACTCAATTGTACCAGCAAGCGATGGAGGCAACAAGCGCTCTACCCCTCACCACAGTGACCGAAAAAGAAGCGTCGGTGCTAGCGCGCGAATTGACCACCCGCTTGAACGCTGCCTTACCCAACTGGACCTGGGAGAGTGCCGACGACGAAACACACGCACCGCTGTTACGGGCTGCTACGCCCGCTGGAAAATCTATTGTGCTGCTACTCGACGGCTATTTCTCGACTGAACGCTTTACGGCGCACGACTGGGAATGGGAACAACAAGAAAGACTACGCACCCAGGGAACTACCGTTGTAAACATTGACAGTGTGATGCTGTGGAAGCAACCCCAACGAACGGTACGGGAGCTGGTGCAGCGGTTGGAGGTGATTGAGGAAGAGGAGTAATAGATAAAGATTAAAATATTCAATCATGAGAAGTATATTGATTAGCGCTTTCCTTTTTTTGAGTGTAAACTTTCAAGCCCTTGCTCAAGTAAACCTTACGGATGGACTAGTTGCTTTTTATCCATTTGACGGTAATGCAAACGACGAAAGTGGAAACGGATTAACGGCTACCATCATTGACAGCCCCGTGCTCATTGCTGGGTGCGATAATACCCCCGGGAGTGCGTTCTACTTTGATGGCGTCGATGATTACATCGAAGTGGCTAGTACGATGAGTCTGAATTTAAGCTCCTCTGCCGAATTTGCGGTATCGGTGTGGATAAAAGCACCGCAAGCACAAGCTCCTTCTTCGGGAACGGTCAGTGATATTATATCTAAATGGTCTAGTGCCAATCTTGCTAATCCTTACTCTTACACGGTACGAATTAACAACCAAAACCACGAATCTCCTGGCGCCATCGTAGTGGCAAGGTACGACGGGACCTGCGCTAATATTTCAAAAATAGAAAGCACCCAATCTTTGAATGACGATGAATGGCACAACCTCATTTTTCAAAAGGAGAGTGATGATTTTTTAAAACTCTACATTGATGGACAGCTAGAAGGAGCAACGGAAGATCTGGTAAACTGCTCCGTTAATAATGCGGAAAACCTACTTTTTGGCTTACGCTCTCGATCAAACCCCAACTCTATTCACCCCTACCGGGGCGGTATTGACGATATACGGCTATACAACCGGGCTTTGACAGCGGATGAAATTGACGCAATCGCAGATAAATCAATTACTCATGTTCAGGAATGGTCACTAGACAGGAAGGTAATCATTTATCCGAACCCTCCTTTAAATAACGAAATTCACGTCAAGGGCGTAGCGCCAGAAGATATTCTCTGTATGGAATTATTTGATCTATCCGGCCGATTAGTAACACTAATCCGAGCCAATCAAATCCCTAGCGTTGCTCCCGGCGTATATGTGCTAAAATTAACCTTCAAGGATACAAGGGTGCATACCGACAAGATTGTCATCAACTGATGATGAGCATGATAACCGCTTCTTTGCTGCTGAGTCAGTTCACCCGATTACGCAGCTTCCCTGTCTGAAAAGCTTCGATATTCTGCACCGTTTCCGCCAGTAAACGATTCCGAGCGGACTGACTAGCCCAAGCTACGTGCGGGGTGATGATGCAGTTAGGTACCCCAATCAACGGATGGTCAGCAGGTGGGGGTTCGCTGGATAGTACGTCGAGTGCAGCACCGGTCAGCATTCCTTCTTGTAGTGCTCGGGCAAGGTCTTTTTCGTGGATTAAACCTCCCCGCCCCGTATTAATCAGGTAGCTGGGAGCAGGCATCGTTTTGAGTAAAGCGTAATTGACAATTTCGTGGTTGCTAGCGGATAATGGGGCGTGCAAGCTCACCACATTACATTTGGCAAAAAGGGTAGGTAAGTCAACAAACGTAACGCCGTCCATGGCATCGCGCTTCGGGTGCTTGTGGTGAGCCCAAACGTCCATCCCCAGGGCCTGCCCTACCCTAGCCACGGCTTGCCCAATGCGTCCTAATCCGTAGATTCCTAAACGCAGTGCCGTCAGTTCAGTAATGGTATCCAAGGTGTAGGCAAAATCAGGACTGCGGCTCCAATCCCCCGCTTGGACCGACGCATTGTGCGCAGCTACTTGGTTGGTAAAATGCGTTAACAGCGCAAAGACGTGCTGGGCCACGGCGGGCGTGCTGTATCCGGATACGTTGCAAACCGGAATGCCGTGCTCAGCTGCCGCCGTCACGTCTACGTTATTGAAGCCCGTAGCCGTCACAGCCACTAATTTTAGTTGCGGTAGCTTGGCTAGCAGGTCAGCATCAAGCAGGTGTTTGTTGACCACCAAAATATCGGCAGCTTGTGCCCGCTGGTGCGTTTCAGCTGACTTCGTCCGAGGGTAGATGGTTACCTCACCCAGGGCTTCTAATGACGTCCAATCCAGGTCTCCGGGATTGAGGGTATGGCCGTCGAGTACAACGATTTTCATTTGGCTCGTTTCTTAGTTTAACCTCCAAACTGACGCTGAATCCACTGCGCTACCGTTTGAACGTCGGCATGGTGAAAAAGGATCTCTTTGACCGCCTTAAGGTCTAGCAGGAACCGACTGTGGTCAAACGTATTGAGGTAGTTTTCGTTCAGGAAGAAGCGAAAGTCATCATTGGACTCGCAGTGGAGAACCAAGTACTCCTGAATTTGCAAATCAAACACGACAAAATACTTGATTTGGTGTTGATTGGCCTGTGGGAAAAGGGCAAGTAAAGAAGGATGCTCCAAGTAGTGATGTTCGTCAAAAAAACCAAAAAGGTTGGTCTCAAACAACGGATAATCAAATGGCTGATTCGGAATACCTTGCCGATCTAACAGGGACTTCAAAGCCACCAAACGCTTCCGCATAGCGACCAGCGGAACGTCCGTAGGAGTCAAATCAGCATAGGGTAGCCAACCACCTTCTGCCAGGGATAAATAGTCTACCGCTCCAATGCGTAGCTTGTAGTCGAAGCGCGTGTAGCCCGGCACCACGTAACCCGGATAGTAGTAGCGAATCTGCTGCCTTCGGCAATACTCCATTTCCAGCAGCATGGTGTAATACCCCAGGCTATACTGCTGATAACGAGGGTGGTAAATCCCTAAAATACTGGATACTGCATCTTCCCCTACGTCAAAAAAACTAAGCCCCACTAGCGTATCGCCATCGTAAATTTGCGCCTCAACGGTATTGTAAATATTGTAGTCTTCCTCTTCCAGTAGGCTCTCCACCAGCGAGCGGGCGATGTAACCCTGAAAGTTGGCCCGGTACAGTTGGTACAAGGCTTCTTTTTCTAAATTAAGCTGAAAAGGCG
>JBCDIR010000412.1:0-3929 GCA_038748735.1 Bacteroidota bacterium
AAGTACTCTTTTTGTTTGATCTAGCTGCTCGGTGGTTTGATCTAGCTGCTCGGTGGTTTGATCTAACTGCTCGGTGGTTTGATCTAACTGCTCGGTGGTTTGATCTAACTGCTCAGTTTTTTGGTCCAACTCTTCTACTGCTTTTTCGATTTTTTTACGCAGTTCCTTTTCGGTACTCTTAAACATCGCGTTAATGGTGCGCCATGCTTCTCGCTCGTTTTCTATTTCTTGACGTGCTGCGGGATCGACCCCGGCGTGATGCAAGATTTGAGTAATGATTTCCAGATCTTGCTCATCCGTATCGTAGCGATACTCCTTAATAGTTTGCGTATCGTTGATAAAGTTGGCTTGCTCAAAGATACTTAGCAGTTTATCCAATCTCGACTGATACTTGCCGGTGATCCGCAGCACCTGAACAATGTAGCTGTCGTGCGATAGTTTTTCAACAAAATCGTTGCGTTTTTCTAGTATACCTCCGTTAATCAAATCGTGGTACTGGCGCTCTACTTTGATACATGCAGTTTCAATATTCTTTAGTTTGAAACCAAGAATGTAGATCGTGGTAATGGGCAAAGGCGTTTTTTCACCATCAACCGTGTCTTCTTTTTTATACTGCTCGCCAAGGTAGTTACGAAAACGCATGAGGTCAATATCCCGTTTGGCTTTCTGAATTTCAATCAGGACTTTTTTAGTTTCTCCGTTTTCCGTTTTGATAATTGCTACAAAATCCAGGCGAAACAAAGCAATACCCACTACTTTGTCATCATAGGTAAATTCCCTTGGACGCAATTGTACGGAGAGCACTTCCTTATCTATCAGTGTACTGATAAAAAACTTAGCCACGCGCTCGTTTTCCATTAATCGCTTGAAAACGACATCATAGATGGGATTGGCAATAATCATACGCTGTAATGTATTTTGGCTCGGTAGCTATCCCCCAAAGATACGAGTGTTTCGTCGGTTAATCAACAAAATGGGAACCTGGGCTTTGGTCAATTTGGCGATACCCTAGATTTACATTAGCTTAACGTGTTAAATTTTATCATTGTGTATAAATTATCCCCGATGCGACTACTTTACACCTGCTGTTTATTATTATGGACCATCTTTCTAAACGCTCAAAACCTATTTCCCGGACGGGGCATGGCCTTCCAAGATGAAGAGGTGCCCCGCGTTGATATTCTCATTTCCGAAGCAGATATTAACACCATCTTAGCCGAAGGCAACGAATTTAGCAATGTCGAGTATCCGGCCACCTTCATTATGACTGATTCCGAAGAGGCCGATACCGTCACTAATGTTGGTTTTCGCTTGCGCGGAAATACGTCCCGTACCAGCGACAAAAAATCATTCAAAGTATCCTTCAATACTTTCGAAAGCCAGCGCTGGAAAGGGCTGGAAAAGCTCAACCTCAATGGTGAACATAATGACCCCACCATTAGTCGCGCTAAGTTGGCTTGGGACTTTCTCAAGGATATGCGGGTCCCAGGAGCACGGGCCAATCATGTGGCGCTCTACATCAACAATGAGTACCGCGGCCTTTACGCCAATATCGAGCAAATAGACGAAGAATTTATGGATCGTCGCTACGGGAATAAAGATGGCAACTTATACAAATGCCTTTTCCCCGCCGACCTAGCCTATTTGGGTACGAACCCAGATGCCTACAAGCTAGAAGAAAACGGTCGCCGTACCTACGACCTTAAAACGAACGAAGAGGAGGACGATTACTCGGATATTGCCAACTTCATCACGGTACTAACGCAGACGAGCATCGCCAATTTATCCTGTGAACTGGAACAAATATTTAACGTAGATACTTATCTACGGACCATGGCCTTTGATGTGTTGACGGGTAATTGGGACGGTTATTACAACCAGAATAATTTCTACCTCTACCACAATACGGCTACGGATAAATTCGAGTACATCCCCTTTGACCTAGACAATACCTACGGCATCGACTGGTTCGGCATTGACTGGACAGAACGCAACGTCTACGATTGGATGAATAGCTCGCGGCCACTCTTTAAGCGCTTACTGGATGTACCGGACTACCGAGCACGCTTTACGTACTATCTCCGTTCGGCTATGGACGATGACTTCAGCGCTGGTTCACTCTTTGCTGATCTCGACGAATTACGGGATATGCTGGAACCCTTTGTCGTCATGGATGACTTTTATCCGCAAGATTACGGTTTCAGTATCCAAGATTTTCGGGATGGCTTTGACGAAGAATTAACGGCTTATAACCATACGAAGGAAGGCATAAAGTCCTTCGTTAGCGCACGGCGTTCGGCTGGTTACGACCAGTTGGAAGACCTGGACCCCGCCCCCTACATTTCCAGCCCGCGTAGCAACGTGCCTTCCGTCGGGCAAGATTTTTCCTTCCAGGCCGTGGTGGTTGATAATGGCATCATCACCGAGGTCGAGGTATGTTACCAAATCAACGGAGGCTCATTTGTTTGTCGGACGATGACGGACGAAGGTACCGCCGGAGACGGCATGGAAGATGATGACGAATACGGTGCTTTTGTTTCGGCACTCAGTGAAGCAGCTAGCGTTAGTTGGTACATCACGGCGACCGATGCACAAGGAATGACGAATCGTCTACCGGTATGTGGTACCTTTTCTTTTACGGTACAAGACATCGGCCCAGGCTTGGCCATCAACGAAATTATGGCCAGCAACGACGGAACCATCGCGGACGAATTTGATGAGTTTGATGACTGGGTGGAAATTCACAATTACAGCAACGCCAGCATCAGCCTCAGCGGTTTGTACCTATCGGATAATCCTGACAACCCTACCAAATGGGCCTTCCCCAGCGTCAGTATCCCCGCCGGAGCGTTTATCGTCGTTTGGTGCGACGATGATGAGGAACAGGGACCACTACATACCACCTTCAAACTCAGCGCAGACGGTGAGTTTATCGGCATTTTTGATACGGACGCCAACGGCAACAGTCTCATTGACGGTATTGAATTCAGTGAGCAAGAGGGGGACCTAGCCATCGGTCGAGTCCCGAACGGAACGGGACCTTTTCAAAACGTTGTGCCCACGCCGGGACAAAGTAACCAACCGTTGAATACGCAGGAAAATGGCCTCCGCACGGTACCCTTCGTGCTGGCTCCCAACCCAGCTCGTGATTACGTACAACTCCTCGCTCCTTACGCAGGTACTTTTACGGCCCATCTGACGGATATGACTGGCAAGTTAGTCGCCACACGGCAATGGACGGGGCTGCGAGAAGACTGGCCGTTAAGTGTGCCAAATGGCTTATATTTGTTGTGGGTCAGTGAGAACGGTCTACCCGTTTTTTCTACCAAGATTGTTAAGCGATAAATCACAAGTGTAATGCGGGAACAAGTGATCATCATCGGTGCAGGACCAGCTGGTTTAGCAGCCGCAGGCCGGCTGCGTGAGCGTGACATCCCTTTTGTCATTTTAGAGAAAGGTACGGGCGTAGCCCAGTGTTGGCGCGACCACTACGATCGCTTGCGTTTGCATACTGTAAAGCAGTTTTCCCATTTACCAAGCTTGCCTTTTCCGGAGGACTATCCGTTGTACGTTCCTAAAAAAGAACTCGTCGCTTATTACGAAGCCTACGCGGAGAAGTACAACATCCAGCCCGTTTTTAATACGACGGTGACGACTATTGATAAACAGGACGACACCTGGACGGTCAACTGTACAGACGGTACGGTCTACACGGGTGCGTCCGTCATTTTGTGCGCCGGGATGAACCGGATTCCTTTCTCGCCCACGTTTCTTGGACAGGAAGATTTTCAAGGTAAAATCATTCATAGCCACGATTATCAAAACCCTACGCCTTATCAAGGTAAGCGGGTGTTGGTTGTCGGGATGGGGAATAGTGGCGCGGGAATTGCGCTGGACGTGTGCGAACGGGGGGGCGAGGCGGGGAGCGG
>JBCDIR010000413.1:0-3925 GCA_038748735.1 Bacteroidota bacterium
AGACTTCAGGTGAAAACCATCGGGTAGAGTAGCCCGGCTGAACAACTCTAATGCTTAAAAACGGACAAATAGTCATTACACTCCCCTCCACAAGCTCCGCTGCCGCAAAAATGACCGCTAGCCGACCAATTTACACAATAACAAAATAAACACGTGTTAAAAAGCTAGCGAAACATACAAGTCACTAACAATCAGACGGCTACCCGACATATTATTTATCCAATTCGACTGAACCAAGGTATCGAAAGCCTGTTCAACAAACGATTTGAATCCTTCTCTTACCAATTGAAAAGGATAAGTGCATTTCATTAAATTTTCAACCAAAAAACATGACACAATTCGCCAAATCTATTTTTAAGACCTTGATGGTCGCCATGACCCTATTATGGTCCCTGGGCGCTTCTGCTCAGAGTGTTTACGACGTGGTCGTTAATTCTGCGGATCACAACACACTGGAAGTGGCCATTGACGCCGCCCAGCTGGACGGCGCGCTAGACGACCCCAGTGCGCAATTCACCCTCTTCGCCCCTACCGATGCGGCTTTCGCGGCCTTGGGTTCAGTAGTTAATGACTTAGTTACTGACAATCCAACGGGTCAGTTAGCGGACATCCTACGCTATCACGTACTAGCGGGAGAAGTACCTGCTACTGACGTAACTAATGGCCTTATCGCTACACCGCTAAATAATGCCAACACACTGAAATTCACGCGTACCATTGGCGGCAATGTCTTTGTCAACCAAGCACAAGTGACGGTGACGGATGTACCCGCTACTAATGGTGTGGTACACGTTATTGATGCTGTTGTTCTACCCGTAGAAACAGTGGCTGACGTGGCTATTGACAACGACTTTTCCACTTTGGTAACGGCCGTAGTAGCTGCGGAATTACTACCTGCTTTGACCGATCCGGCGGGTACCTACACGGTATTTGCACCCACCAATGACGCCTTCGGTGCGTTGGGAGGTACCGTCAACGATTTGTTAGCCGACCCCACGGGCCAACTGCAGGACATTTTGCTCTATCACGTACTAGGTACGGAGGTAGCAGCTGAAAACATTGAAAACGGACAGATCGTGGATGCTTTGAGCACCACGAATACGCTGAAATTAACGAAAACTACTACGGGCGACGTATTCGTCAACCAAGCCCAAGTGAGCATGGCCAACGTAGGAGCGGACAACGGCATCGTACACGTACTGGATGCCGTCGTACTGCCCAACGAAACGGTAGCCGACGTAGCTATTGACAATGGCTTTACTACTTTGGTAACGGCCGTGGCTGCTGCCGAATTACTGCCAGCTTTGACGAATCCGGCGGGTACTTATACCGTATTTGCGCCTACGAATGACGCTTTCGGGGAACTAGGTGATGATGTAAATACGCTTTTGGAAACCCCAACGGGACAATTGCGTGACATCTTATTGTATCACGTACTTGGTGCAGAGGTAATGGCCGGTGACGTAACCAATGGTCTGATCACGGACCCATTGAACGCAGAAAACACCCTAAAATTCACGGCCACTAGCATGGGCGACGTATTCGTTAACCACGCCCAAGTCATCAATACGGATATTGACGGTGGCAACGGTATTGTACACGTTATCAATAAGGTTGTGATGCCTTCAGAAACCGTCGTAGACGTAGCGATTGATAATGGTTTTAGTACATTGACGACTGCCGTAGTTGCCGCGGAACTACTACCTGCGCTGACGGACCCAATGGAAACGTACACAGTATTTGCGCCCACGAACGACGCTTTTGCCGCCTTGGGTGACGCTGTAAACACGCTTTTGGAAGACCCAACGGGTGATCTGCGCAATATTTTACTTTACCACGTACTTGGTGCGGAGGTAATGGCCAGTGACGTAACCAATGGTTTGATTACTGACGCCCTGAATACGGCTAACACCCTGAAGTTTACGCGTACTACCATGGGTAACGTATTCATCAACCAAGCCCAAATTACGGGTACCGACATTGACGGTGGTAACGGTATTGTACACATCATCGACGGCGTAGTGATGCCCACGGAAACCGTAGTGGACGTAGCGATTGACAATGGTTTCACCACACTGACGAGCGCCGTAGTTGCCGCCGAATTGCTACCCGCTTTGACTAACCCGATGGCTACGTACACCGTATTTGCGCCCACGGACGACGCTTTTGCCGCCTTGGGTGACGCTGTAAACACGCTTTTGGAAGACCCAACGGGTGATTTGCAAGACATTTTGCTCTACCACGTACTGGGTGCAGAGGTCGAAGCTGCCGACATCACCAATGGCCAGATTGCGGACGCTTTGAATACGGATAATACCCTAAAGTTAACGAAAACTACTACGGGTGACGTATTCGTGAACCAAGCTCAGGTGACGATGGCCAACGTAGAGAGTGGTAACGGCATCGTACACGTCATCAATGGCGTAGTTCAACCCATCGAAACGGTGGCGGACGTAGCGATTGACAATGACTTTAGTACACTGGTAACGGCAGTAGCCGCAGCGGAATTACTCCCCGCACTAACGGACCCCGCAGGAACGTATACGGTATTCGCCCCTACGAATGACGCTTTCGCAGCACTGGGTGACGGCATCAACGACTTACTAGCCGACCCAACGGGTGACTTGCGTACTATTCTCCTCGGCCATGTACTAGGTACGGCGGTCACGAGCGATCAACTCACGAATGGCGACGTTCCTACGCTAGCACCCGGCTTCTCCGTAACGGTTGACTTAACCGACGGGGTGATGATTAATAACGCTACGGTCGTACAAGCTGATGTTGAAGCCGCAAACGGGGTAGTACACGTAATCAACGAAGTGATTGAGGGTATTGTAAACGTAGACGAGCAAATCCTCCGCGATATGCAAATCTACCCGAACCCAACGGTCGAGTTCATCAACGTAAACGCCGTAGACAGCAATTATGAGTACGCTATCTTTGACCTAGCTGGCAAGGTAGTCCAGAACGGCGACCTCCTCCAAGGAGATAACCGCATTGACCTCAGCATTCTTAGCTCAGGTACTTACCTGATGAAAATCCAGGATGGTGAGCGCTTTGCTACGGCGCGTATTGTAGTGGGTCAATAAGATTGGTCTGCTAGCATACGCTGAGTAAAATAAAAAATGGAAGGCTATCTCCTGAGGGGGGTAGCCTTCTCTTTTTTATATAAGGGGTAACTATTATTGAGATGTGGCTACCGAGGTGATGTAGAACCAAAAAATTGCTATTCCTGGCGCTCGGCTGAGCCGAGACCAGGTAAATAACTAGGCAACGGGAAGTTTATACCCGAGGCCGGGAAGGTTAGCCCAGGTTTGGTGCGGTGGGGTCCTGCATCTTTGTGGTGTAATTAATCAAATAACTACTAAAAATTTCCACCATGAAAACGTTTCAAATTCCTACCCGCGATCAAGTTTCCGCCAACAACCAGGCAATCTTTGACCAACTACAAAAAGGCTTGGGCTTTGTGCCTAACCTGTACGCTACTTACGCTTACAGTGATACCGCCCTGGGTGATTACCTCGCTTTGCAAAACCGTAAGAGCAGCTTGCGGGCTAAAGAACGCGAAGTCATTAACCTCGTCGTTAGCCAGGTCAACGAATGTTCGTATTGCCTGGCCGCCCACACGGCCCTCGGCAAAATGAACGGCTTTTCGGAAGACCAAATTTTGGAAATCCGCGGCGGCACGGCTGCCTTTGACGCTAAATTAGATGCACTCGCCCGCTTCGTACGCGACACAACGATCCAACGAGGTAAACCCAGCGCTGCCCATACCGAAGCCCTCTTCGCCGCCGGTTACACGGACGCTAACCTCATCGACATCCTCGTCGTGATTGGTGATAAAATTATCAGCAACTTCGTACACGGTGTCACGCAGGTCCCCGTTGATTTTCCAGTGGCTCCCGAATTGGAAGCAGTCTTAGCG
>JBCDIR010000414.1:0-3913 GCA_038748735.1 Bacteroidota bacterium
CCACTACGGGCCAGGCCTACGTTGCTGCCCTGGAAGAGCAACTCACGCAAACGGACCTCTCCGCAGCGGAACGAGTGGAGCTCACCAGTCAACTCGCTACGGTCTACTACCAGATTGGCGGTAACGAAGGACTACAAGCTAATTTTCAGCAACTGCTAGCCACTCCAGCGGCTGCCCGCAGCGTCATGGACAGCGTTCTCTTCGGCATCGTAGAACCCAACACGAATCGCATTTTACCCGCCCGTGCGCAACAGTACGTTACGCTGGCTGATGCTTACGGCAAGGCGCATCCCGATGCTCCCGAAAGCCCCGAACAGCTTTACAAAGCCGCCGAAATCGCCCGCTCCATCGGTGCTTACCAACGGTCGCTCAATCTCTATTCTACGATTGAAAACTACTTTCCGAAGTACGAAAAGGCCCCCAAAGCACTCTTCATGCAAGCCTTCATCCAAACTGAAGACCTCAAGAATGAAGACGAAGCCCGCCGCCTCTACGAACTCTTCCTGGAAAAATACCCCGAAGATGACTTCGTGGACGATGCCCAAATGATGCTGGACAACCTCGGCAAGACCGACGAAGAGATTTTTCAAGCGCTGGAGGAGAAGCGTAAGGCGCTGGAAGAACAGTAATTAGGGTTCCCCCAACTAAGTCTGCTGATTAGCTATCTAATAAACTTGTTCAACCACTAGGCTAAAAGACCTCATCCCAGACCTTGCCGTAGCAAAACCTGGGATGAGTCATCATTGAGAACCGTTAGTACGTACTACTCTCCTGTCCAGTTCGGCCAGCGTCCCGAAGTATAAGGTGCATTGTTCAGCTCCAGCTGTTGCTCCAGCGAGCGGACGTCTTGGTCAAGCTGTTTGAGCTGCTGCAAAACCGGACCAAACTGCTTAGCCGCAATGCGGTATGCTTCGGTATAGGTTTGGGTCGGTTCACTGGTCACGTCCCACATTCCGTACTCGCAACGACCGATTCGGCTACCGATGGAAGGAGCTGTTTCAAACTGATGACGGGCCATTGTGCGGTCTCCGTTCATCGTTAGGCTGAGGTCGTCGAGGCGGTTGTTCAATTGGTGCGCTTGCTGCAAATACCCCTGCGCTGCGGCGGGCATATCTAGCACTGCTTTTTGAATATTTCCGACGCGTTTGTCCAGCTGGCGGCGAATGTCATTAGCGGCACTAAAGGCTTTGCGCAAATCGGCTACCTTACGTACGAAAGCATCGTACACCTGACGGTCAGCAGCAGGCATAGCGGACTGTTGTAAAAACTCGACCTCAAACGCTACGGGTTCCGTCAGCTGGGTTAGCTGACCAGCTTCGTATTTGCTCATCGCCACATTGTAGGTACCGGGCATGGCCAAGTGGCCTAACTCCTCCGAGCCAAACAACACGTCGGGGTCGGGCTTGTAGCGCTTACCGACGGGCGCGGGTGTGGCGTGGCGCAGGTCCCACGTTAAGCGCTTAATACCCGCTTTAGCCGGAGCTTTCAGGTGACGAATGACTTCTCCTTCACCGTTGCGAATGGTGAACAACAGGTACGGTTTTTCCTCGTTCGCCTCGGCACGCAGTACCTCATCGCTGGGGTAGAAATCATCTTCGGTTTCCTTTTCCCGCTTTGTCCTTTCCTCCTTGGCCGTCAGTAAGCTCTCCTTGAAATGATACGTGATGACCGCTCCCACTTTCGGATTAGGTGTAGTGAAATAGCTACTTCCCAAATGCCCCTTGTCACGCAAGCCAATATCCGTCCGCTCAACGTACTGTAAAGCCGTTTTTACGGGAAAAATAGCAGCATCTTTCGCCAGTGCTTCTTCGTTGATCGCGCGTAGTGGCGAATAGTCGTCCAATACGTAAAACCCGCGGCCAAAAGTACCTAGCACCAGGTCGTTCTCCCGGCGCTGTATCTCCATATCGCGTACGGCAATGGTGGGCAAGCCCGCTTTAAGTTGCAACCAATCTTGTCCACCGTTCGGGCTGTAAAATGCGCCAAACTCGGTGCCGCAAAACAGTAAGTTAGCATCTACGTGGTCCTCGGCCACCGTGTACACACTACCGCGCTCGGGCAGGGTCGCGTGCAGTGCTTGCCAAGTCTGGCCACCATCCGTAGTTTTGAATAGATACGGTTGGAAGTCCCCAAAACGGTGGTGGTTCAAAGCGACGTAAGCAACGTTTTTATCGTGTTGTGAAGTGATAATTTGGTGAACGTACGTGAGTTCCGGTACACCGGGAATAGCACCTAAGCGTTGCCAGTTTTTACCGCCGTCCGTCGTCTTTTGGATGACGCCATCATCGGTACCTACGTAGAGTAAATTTTCGTCCAGCGTGCTTTCCGCAATGGTCGTCAACTGGCCATAAATGTCCGTAGAACGGTTTTTCATCACGGCGTCTACACTCCAAACCTTGTCCATCACTTCCAGTTTATTGCGGTCGATGCCGGACGTCAAATCTGGGCTGATGAGCTGCCAGGAGTTACCCTGATCGTCGGTACGAAACAGCTTGTTGGCTCCAAAGTACAGGCGCTTGTGGTCGTGACTAGAAATGAGCAGCGGGGCGTCCCAATTCCAGCGCAGCGCCTCTTCATCTTCGCCTTCCATCGGCTTAATGAAATAGTACTCGCCACTTCCCCGGTCGAAGCGACTGAGGGAACCGTACTGCGCCTGTGCGTAAATGATATCGGGATTGGTGGGGTCTACCTGTGTTTCAAAACCGTCTCCGGTCGAGGTAACGTACCAGTCAGAATTGACGATACCGTTCATGCTCGTCGTGCGGCTCGGACCGCCGAGGCTGAGGTTGTCCTGCGTACCGCCGTGAATGTGGTAAAACGGCTTCGCATTGTCCGTGGAGACCTTATAAAACTGCGTGACGGGCAGGTTGGGTTTGTAATGATAAGTCTTAGCCAAATCCCAAGTTTCGTATATGCCGCCGTCGCAGCCGATCAGCAAGTGATCCGTGTTGGTAGGATCAATCCAGATGACGTGGTTGTCTACGTGTTTGTTGATTTCACCGAGCTTGCGCGTCGTTTTCCCACCATCATCACTGATCTGGAAAAAGGTATTCGTGATGTAGATGCGATCCACATTGACCGGGTCACAAAAGAGTTCCTGGTAGTAGTTGCCACTGGTAGCATAACTGCTGCGTTTGCTCCAACTAGCGCCACCGTCTTCCGAACGGTAAATGCCTTTTTTGCGACCATTGGCCTCAATGACGGCGTACACCACCTGCGGATTCACGGGCGATACGTCAATACCGATACGGCCCAATTCTCCGCTCGGCAAGCCGCCGCTCAGCTTGGTCCAGGTTTCGCCCCCGTCCGTACTTTTGTACAGCGCAGATTCGGGTCCACCACCAATGTAAGTGAACACCTTGCGCTGCCGCTGGTGAAAAGCTGCGTACAGGACGTTAGGGTTGGTGGGGTCCATCACTAAATCGTTGCAACCCGTGTACTGACTGATTTCCTTGACGCAAGTCCAGTTTTCTCCCCCATCCGTCGTTTTGTAGACGCCGCGTTCGCCGCCGTTGTTCCACAGCGGACCGTAAGCCGCCACGTACACCACGTCCGAATTTTCGGGGTGGACAATCACTTTGGCAATGTGCTCCGACTCCTTCAGCCCCGCGTGTTTCCACGAGCGACCACCGTCCATACTCTTGTAGACACCATCACCGTAGCCGACGGAGCGTTGGTTATTGTTTTCACCCGTTCCTACCCAAACTGTACTGGGTTGCTGTGGGTCCAGCGCTACGCAACCAATGGAGTAACGACCTGACGTCTACTACGTAGCTACGGCCTCGGGTGGGGTGTGGAAGACAGTCAATCACGGAACGACTTTTGAGCCTATTTTTGATGGCCAGGGCAGTTACTCCATTGGTTGCGTAGCGCTGGACCCACAGCAACCCAGTACAGTTTGGGTAGGAACGGG
>JBCDIR010000415.1:0-3905 GCA_038748735.1 Bacteroidota bacterium
AACGCAGCGATTTTTACAACAATTTCCACGGTTCATTCCCATATTTGTCAAAATTGGAGATAGCCTTTCGGCCAAGAGGCAAATCTTTTTAGATGATTTAAAAAACCTAGCACCCGAAGATCGCTACCAAAAACTATTGACAGATCGACCAGATTTAGTCAATCGAGTACCCCAGTACATGATCGCCAGTTACCTAGGAATTCAACCAGAATCACTGAGTAGAATTCGTAAACGTATGTGGAACGACCGAAAAAAATAGTCTCCTTGGTCCTTCTTAACCGAGATCAATGAATAGCGTTTAGGCTGCGCTTACTTTTGTGCCGTTAATCAAAGTTACTTCATCTTAACTTTTGAAATCATGCACAAAATACCTGTCCGTACGCTAGTATCTACGCTCTGGATATGTACGCTTTTTACCACTATTGTCCGAGATTTACACGAGTTTCCTACCGAAGGTTACGTAGAGGAAATGATGACTTTGAAGCTATCCGATGAGGTTATGCTTTTCTACGGATTTATCGTTGAAATTCCGATTTCAATGATTTTTCTGACCTTAGTTTTACCGATTGTAGCTAACCGCTGGGCGAACTCCGTTGCCGTACTACTCACCCTCCTGGGGATTTACAGCACTCTACCTGCTGGCGATCTGGACGATGCCTTTTTCGCCATCATTAACACGATTTACTTAGTTGTCGTTTTGATAGCTGTATGGAAACCCACTACGCTAAACCGGATAGCCGTCAGCCAGTAGATTGGTTTCCACTACTCTTTACATTGCTCTAAAATTCACAAACAACCCATCATGGATATTATTAAAATCGCGCTAGGCATCACGTCTAGCATCTTCATCCTATTGCTCGGTACGATGATCTTTATTCAAGACACTTCCACGACCCTGTACGAGCAAACAATTGAAACTCTGAAAAGGCAGGAAAACTTACCCACTACACAAGCAGTACTAGACCGTTATCCAGAATTGGTACAGGTCAAAGCTCAAGTTGATCGCATACATTATCTGAGTGGAAATATTCAGCGCATGACAGAAGGACCCGCTCCTAACATTGATGCCGACGATAGCCAACTCATTCGGCGTTACCGCAGTGAAGTGCAATATCTGCAAAGCATTGTTCAGGAACGGCTGACCCGGTTACTACTTACTCAAATAGTGGATGCCTCCTGCTGCTCATAGCAGTTGAATAGCGCTCTCTGAGCTATTAGACTCGTTTAGCCAGAGCCTTAAATGGCTACAAGCGGTAAATTTTGTTCTGCACTTCGTTAAAAAGCCTCGCTGATGCTGAGGCATCGCCTACGTTTTTTGCCTCGTTCAAAACAACTCCGAGGACCGAAGGGACGATCACCGAAGGTAAAATTTGCTGCGCTTTCGCTCATTCATGCTTGGCTGAACAAGTCTATTCGTTGCTGAACGTAAACGCTATGCTGTGGTTGGTACCACGGTTGACGTTACCTCTGGCAGATAAGCCCTTTACTTTTTCACAAAAGGATATACTTCTTCCCCCAATAACAACCAGTAAGTACCCGACCGCAAGTTCGTCACGGGGATGACGTCTTGGTCACGGTGGCCAGTTTTAGCGAGCTGGCCCAGGCTATTGTAAATCTGGTACGCCGTCTCCTCCGGAAGTGCTTCGGGACTAATGAAAATGACGTGGTCAGCGGGGTTAGGGTACAGCACTTGTCCCGCTACCGTAGGCGGCGCTTGGGTGTTGTTCAAGGTGTTTTCAAAATAGGTATCCAGATACGCCAGCCGATCGCTTAGCCACTGTTGCAGATAATTGTACGCGGCTTCGTCAAAGGGGTAGTTGGGGTATACGCGCGCTTCCCGTTCGTACAGTTTGTGGTCCCGCAAGAAATGGTAGGTGCTAGCAAAATCGTTCGCTAGCTGGGCTGCACTCAGGCGGCCGCCCCGAAGGTCGAACCAACGGTTGCAGATTTCCTTGAAAGCATCATCGGGATTGAGGAGCCGCACGCGCTCCAGGAACCCGTTTTCGAGTATGCCTTCGGTGTAGGGATCAAGTGAGCCATCCCAAGACGCGCCAAAACAAGCATCCAAATCCCAAGGGACGTAGAAGAAGGGCGTGTGGGTGTCGTACTTGGCCACGTAGATGTTCTTTCCCGTATTGTCGATCGCTCGCAACACGTTGAGGTAGAGGAAATAGTCCGCAAAATTGTCTCGGTCGAATCTATTCCAGACCTCGCTACTAAAACTGGTGTTGGAGGTGGTGATGACGAAGGAAGTGAAATCGTAGAGCGGCTGCCAATCGGTGACTTGGTCGGCTTTGGGGTATTCAAATTTATGTCCACCCCATTCTCTACTGCTGTTATCAAAGGACGGAAGGTGGCTAAATAAAGTCGTGCCCCAACCGATACCTTTATGTAGCTGACCGCGCATCGTACCGTCGAACTTCTTGATCTGCAACTGCTTCCGGTCAATTTCTTCGGATAGGTTGTACAGACCGTTGTACTGTCCGAGCAGAAATACTTCCACGTAGGTCACGTCGGCACCGGCCCGTGCGTTGGGTTCCTGGTCCAGGTGGGAAGGGGTGTGGAGGTCTAGCCACAATTTATGCGCCGTATGACTACGCAAACGCAGGGGTTCGTTGTAGAGGGCATCCAGTATCCAATCGTCGTCGTTGCGCATATTCCGAAACTGTACGTTGTCCGAATCGTCCCCCGTCTCGTCGTTCCAGAATTCGAGATCGTAGGTCTTTTTCGGAAACGTTTGGGAAAACCCACCCCGAATTTCGATGCCAATATTAGAAGTAAGGACCTGCTCTTCGTCGGCGTAGGTGAATTGGGCCAAGACCTTGGGTTCGTCGACAATGGTGTTGTCCGTATCAATGTGGATGATCGGTAGGGAGGTGAAATAGAGGGTATACGTAGCGCCATTGCTGGCTGTGACGGGGTAGGCTTGAGTCCGCGTGAGGGCAGCTGGCACCGCAGTGAACTGAAAAGTCGTACCGTGTAAATTGACGATAACGCTTTCGTAGTTAGTCAAATCATCGTAGTTGGAGAGATCGTCCAAGCGAGCTACGATGAGCGCATTGGTGTCGTCTACGCCAAATTGATGGTTCGCAATGTTCACGACCAATTCCTGAGCCGTACCAAGGAAACTAAAGGAAAGAAAAAGAGCGAAAAGCGTGCTGCGCATGGTGATAGGGGTTGATTAGTCGGGGGAAATTAAACGTAATAAGATAATATTGACAAAAATAACCAAAATTGGGCCTACTAGCCATAGCTGGAAATCTTTCCCGCTTCCGCGAAACTTTTCCCGCCGAACAAGAGTTACATACATCGCAATTTCGCCGTACTTTTGCCCTCCTTTTTGAAAAAGCCAGTCCAGATGGTATTGCTACCCGAAGATGTATACGAAAAATTAGAGTTCGACAAGATTTTGGACTTGTTGACGCATTCCTGCTACGGAGAGCGTGGTCAGGCGGCGGTGGCCAACATCAAACCTACGGGCGACTTGACCCGCATCAACCGCTGGCTGGCGGAAGTAGACGAATTCAAACGTTGCATTGAGCAGCGGCAGGAGTTTCCCATTGGACCCTACCAAGAAGTAGCGGAGGAACTGCGGATGTTGGAAATTCCGGGTTACGTGCTGGCGGAAGAGGGGCTGCAAAAACTCAATGTACTCCTGCTTTTTATTCGGGACATTTACCGCTTTTTTACCAACGAACGGCAGGAAGCCTACGAAGCGCTGTTCAACATCATCCGCCCGGTAGAATTCAACGAAGACCTGCTCAAAGCCATTGAACGCGTCATCGACGAAGAGGGAACCATCCGTCCCGATGCCTCTCCCGATTTGCAGAAGATTCGTCGCCACATGCAGTCGAAATACCGGGAAATGGACCGGACGTTCCGGCTGCTCATTGAGCAATACCGCA
>JBCDIR010000416.1:0-3903 GCA_038748735.1 Bacteroidota bacterium
CACCGTTCTGGGTGCTTCCCGAGCCGTTGAGCGCTGATTTGTACTGAAATTGACGGCTGCTCAATTGATCTAGCCCGACCAGGAAGCGAAATTGTAGTTGCTCGCTGGGGTTGTACTTAATATTCGCGTTGGTGTTCCAGTTCCAGCTTTTGGTCTCGTTGTCGTTTTGTTCCAGTAGCGCTGCTGGGTTAGCGCGGCGGTCAAAGAAGCCGTCGTTGTTAAACTCGCCGTCGGGCAAACGCACGGGCAAGTTGGGCGGAAAGGAAAAAACATCGAAAGAACTGAGTCCCTGCCGCAACTGGTAGCTGCCCGTCACCCGCGTCGACACCTCAAAGCGCTGCCCCAGCGGAGCGTTGATTTTGGCACTCCAGTTGAATTGCTCACTGCCGTTACCCTGGTGGATGCTTTCCAGCTGGTTATAACCCGCGCTGATGCGGTAGGTCTTGCCACTGAAGGAGAGGTCGAGATCGCGGTTAGTACTGGTACGCTGAACGAGTTCACGCCAGTCGGTCGTCACGTCCGTTGTGCCCGCCTCGGCGGGGTTGCGGCCCGAATTGAAGAGGGTTTCCCGGGCCAGTTCTACGTACTGTTCCGTATTCAAAAACTGGACTTCGTTGATGGTATTGGCAAAACCCTGGTTGTAATTGAGTTGAATGCGCGCCTCCTGCGTTCCCGATTTGGTGGTGATGAGGATAACACCGTTGGCCGCGTCCGCTCCGTAGAGCGCCGTGGCCGAAGCATCCTTCAGTACCGTAATACTTTCAATGTCCTCCGGGTTGAGAAAGGCCAGCGGGTTGAGGCGCTGACTGTTGAGGTCGGAGAAGACACTCCCGTCGGTATTTTGTTCGGTGACATCAAATAAGGGGACACCGTCCAGCACAAATAGGGGCTGATTGGAGGCACTGATATTGCTACCGGTAATCTGCGGTAAAGAACTTTGCCCGCGTAACTGTACCTGTACGGGTAGACCCGGTTCGCCCGTCGTATTGACCACGTTGAGACCCGCAATCTGCCCCGTTAGTAACTTGTCGATGCTTTCTACGGGGCGGTCTAGTTCCAGGTCTTCGGCCCGTACGGCATCGTAGCTGCCGACGAGGTCTTTGCGTTCCAGGGTGCCACTGTAACCCGTCACGACTACCTCGGCCAGTTGGCTACTAATGAGTGACAACCGGACCTGGAGCGTAACTTCTTTTCCCCCTGCGCTCACCTTGCCAGTCCGTACCGTCACGGTCTTTTCTTGGGTGCCGACGTAGGAAAAGCGCAGACGGGTAGCGGTGTTTGGTACGCTTAGCGCAAAGCGACCATCTACATCCGTAATGGTACCATTGGTCGTACCCAGTTCCAGAATGGAAGCACCGATGAGACGCTCGCCCGTATCGTCGGTCACTTGGCCCGTTACCAGTACCTGCGCAACGAGATTCGACGTACTTATCAACAGCCATAGGAGTAGCAGCGGTATACGCATGGGGTGTTTCAAAATTGGCTGCGGCAAAGATAGGCAACACGCTTAGTCGGAAGAAGGGTTGGTGGGTTTTATTTTTATTTAGTCTAAATAACCGAGTGCGCACAAATAAAAACGATCCCCCCAAAATTAATGGATGGGATCGCTCAGATGGTAAATCGTATGAACAAAAAGTGCGAAGTTCTACTGGGTGCATTTCAAAATGTCGCATTGTCCGACGAAATCGGTTTATTAAACTTCCAAAAAGTTTGGTAAACCTGGAGATTCCCATCGACAAAATGAAATACTCCCGTTTTACTTCTCCCGGTACCAAGTTTGTGTGCGGAACAGGCCAGTCCAGTGCTTGCCGCGGACTTGTAGTTCGTCCGTTTTACCGTCCTCGAACCAGATGCTACAACCGTACGTACTGCCGGATGCCGGATCTAGGATGGTACCGTTTTTCCAGTAGTCTTCGTAGGGTTCCATATCCTCAACGATGACCATACCGACTACGGGCTTGTCCTTCTTGTCGCCTTTGCACTCATCACAGAGCGTATCGTCTGGCTTCAGGAGTAAGTCGATTATTTTGCCGTAAAGTTTGCCGCCACTCTCGTAGATTTCTACTTTGGAACGCGCCTTACCACTTTCGTCGTCAATAGTCTTCCAGACACCCACGGGCGATTGAGCCTGTAAAGTAAAGCTAGCGGCCAGTAGGCTGATGGTTAGAATCAAAAATTGCTTCATGCTAATTCTGCTTTATTTGGTAAAAGTGTAATTTTCTGATTAAAACTCGCTTGCGAATGCCCTCAGCACCGCAGTTCATTAAATCAACGCACCAGCCTCAAAATTGTTATTGCCCCGCTTCGCCCAAAAGCCGTATCTTTGCCGCCGCAAAAACGAGCACATGTTTAGAATTGTATTTCCATACCGTCATTAGCTGCGTTAGCCAGCTCTTCTGGTCGCCCCTCTGCGGCCCCTAATTTTTATTAGCTCGTTACCCCTCATACTTTCCTGATATGTTAGACAAATTAGCCGCGATCCACGATCGTTTCCGTAACCTCGAAGAACAGCTCTCTGACCCGAGCGTCATCTCGGACATGGACCGCTTTCAAAAGACGAATAAAGAGTATAAAAAGCTCCAACCCGTTGTCGAAGCCTATTTGGAATACAAAACGCTGTTGGGCAACGTAGATACGGCCAAAGAGATGCTTCAAGACCCGGAGATGAAGGAAATGGCCGAAATGGAGCTGGAAGAACTCGGCCCGCGCCAAACCGAAATGGAAGAAGCACTGAAGGTCATGCTCATCCCCCGCGATCCCGAGGACGAGCGCGACGTAATTTTCGAGATCCGCTCCGGTACGGGCGGTGACGAAGCCAGTCTTTTTGCGGGTGATTTGCTGCGGATGTACTCCCGCTACTTCGATGAGATGGGTTGGAAATACGAAGTGCTGTACGAAAACGAGGGTAGCGTCGGCGGCTACAATAAAGTGGTACTGGAAGTTCGCGGCGAAGACGTCTTCGGGCGGCTCAAATTTGAGTCGGGCGCACACCGCGTACAGCGCGTTCCCAAGACCGAAAGCCAAGGCCGAGTGCATACCTCCGCCGCTACGGTAGCCGTCATGCCCAAGTTGGAAATGGAAGACGTTGACATCAGGAAGTCAGATTTAAAAATCGATACTTTCCGCTCCAGCGGCGCGGGTGGACAACACGTCAATAAGACGGAATCCGCCATTCGGATTACGCACTTACCCACGGGTATCGTCTCCGAAAGTCAGGACGGTCGTTCGCAGCACAAAAACAAGGAGATTGCGATGGCCCAACTCCTCGGCCGCATTCAGGAGCAGCAGCGTATTGCCCACCAAAACGAAATCGCCAATCAGCGCAAGAGCCTCGTCGGTTCCGGCGACCGCTCCGACAAAATTCGCACCTACAATTACCCGCAAAACCGCGTGACGGACCACCGCATCGGTCTCACGCTTTACAATCTGGACCAAGTGGTAGAAGGACAGGTGGGCGGCGTGATCGAAGCACTACAAATGGCCGAAAACGCCGCTAAGATGGAAGCGGGAATGGAGTAGGGAGCTACTACAAAATTTCCTTTTAGAAAAGAGAGACAGCGCGTCTCCAGGCTATCTGGTAAAATATGGGAGGAACGCTACGGTTCCCCCCGGCAATGACCACTACTTTAAGAAGTAGCGAATAAGTCTTAACGCACAAGGTTTTAGGTGCCGCCCGCGCCCTGAAATCAAGTGCGAGCGAACGGTAATAGGGTACTACTTCTACTGTTTAATAGACAGTTACAGGCCGATTGCAAGCAATTCGGAAAAAAATAATTGAATTTTTATCAAAAAAATCGCTCGTGCTCCCATCACGTACTGTCTTTACCATCAGACTTGTTCTGCTAGGCATGAATGAGCGAAAGCGCAACAAATTTTGTTCTGAATAAGGCAAAAAATGTAGGC
>JBCDIR010000417.1:0-3901 GCA_038748735.1 Bacteroidota bacterium
CACGCTTGCGGTCACCGCCTACGCATACGCTGATGATGAGCGCGTAGCCGAAGCCGCACTACCCGCTTTATTGCTCATTGCTGTCAGCGGGTTTTTACTCACTTTTCTAAAGAAGATACACCAACCAATTTAGTTATGGTACTACGAATCCTTTTCCTTCTCCTAGCCGTTGGCCAACTGTCCCAGGTCGTTGCCCAGCAAAAAGACGCCTTCGTGATTTACAATCAAAAAGGACGCAAGGTCAATTATAAAAAGCTCTACCGCCAGGTCGTGCAGCAGGACATTGTTCTCTTTGGAGAGTATCACAACAACCCCATTGCGCACTGGCTGGAGCTAGAATTGTTGCAGGACTTAAACGCCGACCGCGACCTAGCCGTCGGGGCCGAGATGCTCGAAGCGGATAATCAACTGGCCATCAACAACTACTTCACGGGCATCATCGACCAGGACGGTCTGGATACGATGGCGCGGCTGTGGCCCAATTATCCTACCGATTACGCCCCGCTGGTCGATTTTGCGAAAGCACAACAACTGCCGTTTATTGCCACCAATATTCCGCGACGCTACGCTTCGCTGGTCTACCGTTCCGGTGGTTTTGAGGCCCTGGACGAGCTGAAGGAATACGAAAAAAGCTGGGTTGCCCCGCTGCCCATTCCCTTCGATCCCGAGCTGCCCCAGTATCAAAACATGCTCACTATGATGGAAGGACACGGCAGTCCGGCACTGGTTAAAGCCCAAGCGATTAAAGACGCAACGATGGCGCACTTTATTTTGCAAAACTACGCGGCGGGTAGTCTCTTCCTCCACTTCAACGGCTCTTACCATTCCGATTTTCACGAGGGCATTCTTTGGTACCTACAACAAGCGGAGCCGGACTTGAACTACCTGACTATCACGACGGTAGAACAGGATGACATCTACGAATTGGACGAAGAACACCGGGGCCGCGCCGACTTCATCATCTGCGTGGATAGCGATATGACGAAGACGTATTAGAGTATGTTGGAAGTAAATGGCATAAATAAGTCTTTTGACGGGCAACAGCAAGTACTAGTCAACTGTAGTTTTCAGTTGGCACTGGGCAAGATTGGCGCACTAGTGGGGGAGAGCGGCAGTGGAAAGTCGACCCTCTTGCGCCTCATCGCGGGTTTGGAACGGCCCGATGCGGGACAGATTAGCATTGACGGTCAGTGCGTGACGAATGATGTCCAGTTGGTGCCCCCCCAGCGCCGACAAGTAGGTATGGTTTTCCAAGACTACGCCTTATTTCCCCACCTCACCGTAGCGGAAAATATTGGTTTTGCTTGGCGCAAGGCGCAACCGGAGCGCGTACGCGAATTACTAGCATTGGTACAACTACCGGGCCTGGAAAAACGCTACCCGCACGAACTCAGCGGCGGACAGGAGCAACGGATAGCCCTGGCCAGAGCACTCGCCGCAACTCCCAAACTCCTCCTCCTCGACGAGCCCTTCAGCAACCTGGACCAAGTACTGAAAGCGGAACTGCGCCCCGCCATTGCCCAAATTGTGCGCCAGTTGGGGCTAACCCTCTTGTTCATCACCCACGACCTGACCGACGCCCTGGATATTGCGGATGAGCTACTGTTTTTACACGAAGGTCAATTGTTACACGATGGCCCTATTCAGCAACTTGACCAGCCGACTGTTGATCCGCGGTTGCGGGAGCAAATCCGGCAATTGCAACGGAGCGCGCAGCAGGTGCTAAACGCTACCAACTTAAAATCGACATGAACGACATCGCTATTTTCGCGGGGGACCGTGCTACTACCTACGACTCCTTTGCTAACGACTGGATTCCCTTTTACCCCCAACTAATGGCCAGCGTACCAAGCCTACTGGCGAGTGAACTTCCCGTGAAAGCGAGTGAAGTACTTGTGGTCGGTAGTGGAACGGGCAACGAGCTGCGCGCCTTAGCACAACAACATCCCGATTGGTCCTTGACGGGCATTGACCCCTCGCCAGAATTAGTGCAACAAGCCCGGCAGAAATTGGCCGCTTTCCCCAATGTGCAACTCTACGATGGCTACGTAACTGATTTGCCGACAGCCAACCAATACCAGGCCGCCACTTTACTTTTGGTGCTTCATTTTGTGCCGGACGATGGGAGTAAGTTAGCGTTGCTCCGGGCCATTGCTCAGCGTCTTCGCCCGGGCGCACCGTTCCTCCTTGCGGATATTTACGGGTCACCCGCCGAATTATCCGTACAGTTACCGCTGCTACGGCGTTTGCTCCCTCCACATTTAGACCCCGAGGCTGTCGCACACCGCTTGAAGCACTTACCCGAGCGTATTCAGCACGTTTCTACCACACGCCTGCGCCAACTATTGGTTGACAGCGGCTTTGAACCCCCACGACAATTTTTTAAGGCGGCTATCTACGGTGCGTGGTGGACCAAAAAGCGATCCTAACGCTATTACTATATTACTATGGCCAACCGTTCCCAGACAGACCAGCAGTTCATCCTCGCAGCCCCCTTGTTTTCGGTCATGCTGCGCTTGGCACTACCCGCTATCCTGGCGATGGTGCTCTACGGCATGAACGCTTTTATGGATACGGTCTATATCGGTCAATTGCTCAACGAGACGGCACTAGCGGGGGTAGCATTGGCCTATCCGCTGACGTCCATTATGCTGGCCATCGGCTCCTGGACGGGGACAGGAGCGGGCAACTACGTGAGTATCCTACTGGGCAAGGGCGATCAAGCAACCTTAGGAAAGGTGATTCCCAATGCTACACTTTTCACCTTGGTACTGACGGGGCTTTTTGCGCTACCCGCTTATTTTTTTGCCGAATCATTACTGGGCATGATGGGTGCACGCGGCGACATTTTGACCTACGGTGTTCGCTACTTCAAAATTACCATTTTGGCCGCTCCGCTCTGGGTATACGCTTTGCAGTTGAACATTATCGTTCGCTCGGAAGGGAAGATGTTAACCGCCGCCCTCATCATGGCCTCGGGACTGATCCTGAATTTGATCCTCACACCCCTTCTGATCATCTACGCCAAAATGGACGTAGACGGCGCTGCTTGGGCCACTAACGCAGGGATGTTGGTATACTGCGTCGTTGGTCATCTCTATTTTGCGAGTGGGAAAGCTTCGTTTATGCCCAATATCCACCGCCTCCGTTTTGACCGTGAGATATTTCGTAAGCTAGCTCAACTGGGCTTTCCGGGTTTCATTATGGGTATCATGGGTCTCATTCAGGCCATTGTCGTATTCAATGCTATTGTTCAAGTTGGCACGGATGAAGACCTTGCTTTCTTTGCTGCGGCTAACCGTATTTTACTCTTTTTGATGACCCCGCTATTTGGCCTCATGCGTGCGCTTCAACCCGTTGAGGGCGTCAACTTTGGTGCGCAACAGTACGGGCGCGTCCGCAGCGCGTTCCGCCTGTTTTGTCGCACGGGACTGATCTTGGTGTTTCCTTTTTGGTTGGGCTTGATGCTGTTTCCGAGTGGGAGCATTCAACTGGTGCTACCAGATAGGCCGCCGAGCAGTGAGGATCTGCTCAATTTCCGCATTTACATGGCAATCATTCCGCTACTACCCTTTGTTTTTATGGGTCTGACGCACCTACCGGCCGTGGGGCAGCCTAAATTTGCGGGGATCATTGGCGTAGCGCGGCAACTGGTTTTTTACGTACCCGTCATGCTGTTGTTGCCGCAGTGGCTGGGCATCCGTGGAATCTACGTAGGTGCAACGGCCATCGACACCGTGGTCACGATTTGGTTAGCAATAATCGTTTATCGAAGTTTTGGCAAAATGAATGTTTGAACTTGTTTAAAAACATCTTACAATGCCTAAAATCGCCCTTTTGTCGCTACTTTTCGTACTGTACTCGCCTTAATAGCCCTGCTATTAGGCTCCGTGCATCCCTC
>JBCDIR010000418.1:0-3899 GCA_038748735.1 Bacteroidota bacterium
ACTACCTAGCGAAAACTTCCAACGGGTACATAAGTCTTTCATCGTCCATTGTACAAAAATCGAACGCATCGTAAGCAACCGCATTTACTTGACCAATGATACCAAGGTCCCCATTGGACGCGCTTATAAAGAAGATTTTATGCGCAGGTTTATTGAATAAGGCTCGGGGTAAAAAGCTATATTTGCGCCCGAAAATTCAGAACCATGGGATTACAATGTGGAATCGTGGGTTTACCCAACGTCGGAAAATCTACTCTTTTCAACGCGCTTACATCGGCCAAAGCACTGGCGGCTAACTATCCATTCGCTACCAAAGACCCCAACGTAGGTGTCATTACGGTACCCGATCAGCGCTTGGATAAGCTGGCGGAGTTGGTTAACCCGAAAAAAGTTATTCCTACTACCGTCGATATTGTCGATATTGCGGGGCTGATTAAAGGGGCAAGTAAGGGTGAAGGTTTGGGTAACCAATTCCTGGCTAACATCCGGGAAGTAGACGCTATCCTTCACGTTGTCCGCTGCTTCGACGACGGGAACGTCGTACACGTAGACGGCGATGTGGACCCCCTCCGCGATAAGGATACCATTGATACCGAACTGATTTTCAAAGACATCGAAACTGCCGAAAAGCGCCTGGAACGCCTCCGCAAAAATGCCAAAGCGGGTGAAAAGGAAGCCAAGCGCGCCGTCGAATTGGGAACGGCCATCTTGGAACACCTCGAAAGCGGCCAACCCGCCCGCAGCATTAAGCTACCGGATGACGGCATGGCACTCCTCAAAGACATGATGCTCCTGACGGCCAAGCCCATCCTCTACGTCTGTAATGTGGATATGGATTCGATGGAAACGGGCAATGCCTACACCGAAAAATTCAAAGCCGCCGTCGCCAACGAAAATGCGGAAGTCCTCCTCATCTCTGCTTCCATTGAAGCTGACATCGCCGAATTGGATACGCGGGAAGAACGCGAAGAGTTTATTCAGGATATGGGACTGAAAGAAGCGGGCGTTAACCGCGTCATTCGGGGCGCGTACAGTTTGTTGAAACTCATCACGTACTTCACCGCCGGGGAAAAAGAAGTCCGCGCCTGGACGATCCGCGAAGGAACCAAAGCACCCGGGGCCGCCGGCGTCATCCATACGGATTTTGAGAAAGGCTTCATCCGCGCCGAAGTCATCGCCTACGCCGATTATGTCCAATACGGCTCGGAACAAGCGGTCAAAGAAGCCGGAAAACTAGGCGTAGAAGGTAAAGAATACGTAGTCAGCGACGGAGACGTGATGCACTTCCGTTTCAATGTCTAGCGGTAAGCACTATTTCGCTATTTATAAACCCTACGGGATGCTTTCGCAATTCACGCGCGAAGCGCCCCACCACCGCGTTTTGGGGGATTTGTACGATTTCCCCAAAGACGTCTATCCCCTTGGTCGACTCGATCAGGACAGTGAAGGTTTGTTGTTACTGACCAACGACAAACGACTGAATCAGGCACTGCTGCACCCCAGCCGCGGTCACCGCCGCACTTACTGGGTACAAGTCGAAGGCCTACCCACCGCAACTGCGCTAGAACGCTTGCGTCGGGGCGTTACCATCCGAATCAAAAAGAAGGCACATCACTGTTTACCCATGGTAGTAGAAGAAATTCCGCCGCCTCCCCTACCCGACCGCGATCCTCCAGTTCGTTTTCGCAAATCGGTCCCGACTACTTGGCTGTCGCTCAGCCTGACCGAGGGCAAAAATCGTCAGGTACGTCGCATGTGCGCCGCCGTTGGATGTCCGGTATTGCGCTTGGTGCGCTACGCTATTGAGGATTTAACGCTGGAAGATATGTCGTCCGCTAGTGTGAAATCGCTGGCTGTAGGTATACTGAAGAAGCAATTGAAGTTGATTTTTTAATAATTTTCAATTGCAAAGAAAATTTTAAATGAGTAAAATTTATTAACATAATAAAAGGCCATAGTACATCAATAGTACCATGGCCTCACTATGTAGAAAGTAAGTTCCTTATCGACGCAGTGTAGTTACTGCTTAACCACTTCCACTACGCTGTACTCCTGCCCTACTTTCATTGTCAGATAGTACACGCCGCGCGGCAAGTTACTCAGGTCAACCGCCTGAAAATGCTCGCCTGGGGATAGGTTTTGTTCCGCAGCAATCGTTTGCACCCACTGCCCGTGCGTATTAATGAGCTGGAAGCTCACGTCCGCTCGTTCGGTCAATTGGAAGGTGGCTTGTGTAGCGGAGCGCGTTATCGTCGGAGCCAGTCGGAGCCCAAAAGTGGTGGGGTCGACCAGTTCCTCCGTGCGCACTACGCCTAGTTCAGCTACGTCTACTTCGAGGTACATAATTTCATTTTGCTCCGCATCGTCATCATCTGCGCCAACGGACGTACCCGGGCGGAAGTCTCGCTGGTAAATCAAGCGAATCTTGTTATCAACATCCCGAACCATGACGGGAAATACCGCTTCGGTAAACGAAATAAAGTCCACATCCTCCACCGTGTTTTCGTTGATCAGGCCGAACGGCTCGGACCAAGTTTCCCCACTGTCCTGACTATTGATCGTATACAAGTGACGATAGTGTTGTAGATCATTCCCCTCGTCGATGAGTTCTTCCATTAGGACCGAGTAGACCAAATAGATATTATTCTCCGCGTCAACGCCAGCGGTTGGGAATGAGCTCAAAGAAGACCCACTGTAAGAAGCGATGGCATCACCATTAGCAATGTTCAACATCCCATCGCCATTAGTGTCTTCTGCACCCGTGATGGTCACGCTACCGTTCGTAAAAAACTCGTTCCAGTAGGAAAGCCCGTTGGTACCTGGGTAGATAATGGATACGGGGTCGCCGGCATCGTTCGTATCCGTGGTGTCACTGTCATTCACCCACATATTACCGTGAAAAATGTGGACCAGATTATCGTGGTCAATCAGTACTACCCCGGAACCATCGTTGGTGAAAATATCCAAAGAATCTTCGCGCGCCGCTACTTCGTCGTAGGGAGGTAATTGATCGGTAGTGTACCCGTCATTGTTGCTGTAGAAGGAGAGCGGAAAATCATTGACGATGGTTTTGGTCCAAGTGCCACCATTGTCCTCCGATTTAAACAATAATAGATCGTCCCACTGATTGAAAACAGCAAAAGCGACCGTTTCTCCCCGCGCATCTATGTAGTAGGAATCTGCTGCTGAACCTATCGTAAAGTCGGAGCCTAGGCCATCAATAGCCACGTCGACTTGATCCCAGGTCGCCCCGCCATCCGAAGAGCGGTGGTAGAGAATGTGACCATCTACCCCCTGGTAGGGTTCTCCTTCCAAAAAGGCAGGAGTGGTAATAGCAATGACGTGAACGCTCTGCCCGTCAGCACCACCAACGGCAGCGCGTGGCCACAGGCTGCCCGTAGCAGCGGGTACGTTACTCGGAATAACTGACTGGGTCCAAGCGTCCGTGGGTCCGTCCCGGCGCAGGGTAATCAATTCACTAGCGGAACTGTGGGACACGATGCACTCGCCCCCCGTAGCCGTAAACACGTGGTTGCCCCAGCCCGTGCGGGTGTCTTCATCTTCTAGTCGTCCCGTAGGATTATCCCCCCAGACGAAGTCTACCCGCGTATTGTACCCCGTACCACGATCTGGATACATGTTCACATCGTCGTTACCCAGCGTCCAGGTAGCGGCAATGCGCCCGTCGGGGGTCATGGAGATGCGGTTACAAACCGCCGAGTTCGTTTGCAGATCGTAAACGGTAGTTCCTATTTCCGTCTCCATGTCCTTTTCACTACCGTTGGATACCGTGACTGGATTGGGTAATTGTTCAAAACCAGTGTAAAGCGTTTTACTGGCTGGCGTCTTGACCGATTGTATAGCTTTGGTGGGCTGTAAAACTGCCCGTTGTGCTAATA
>JBCDIR010000419.1:0-3895 GCA_038748735.1 Bacteroidota bacterium
ATATTCCCCAATAGCTCATCCGTAGACACCGCTCCCGTAATCGTTCCGAGGTGATGTAAAGCTTGGCGGATATCCATAGCGACGAAGTCAGAAGTTACTCCTTCTTCCATACCTCGGAGCACCGCAGCGAGCGACTGGTACGCTTGCTCTAACGCTTCCGTATGACGGGCGTTGCTGACGATGGTGTTTGCTGCGTTAACCTGCTCGGAGAGGACCGCTTCGTAGAGTTTGTCTTTGAGGTGGGGAATATTCATCCCCTCGCGGGCGATGATGGGAACCCAGTTTTTGGGTTCCACCCCGAAGTGTGTATGTTTCGTGTACGGATTCAAATCCATCTTGTTGGCTACCACCAATACGTGCGTCCCCGGTTGGCGTAGTTTAGCCAGGTCAGCCTGTACTTGCTCCGGCGAAGTTTCAATAATATCGAAAACGTAAACGAGGAGACTGCTTTGCCGTATCTTCTCCAGCGTTTTTTCTACCCCCATTGCTTCTATCGTGTCCTCCGCCTCGCGGATACCCGCCGTATCGATGAGGCGAAATTGGACACCTTTTATATTGAGTACTTCTTCAATGGTGTCGCGGGTTGTGCCGGCAATGTCGCTGACGATGGCCCGTTCTTCGTTGAGGAGGGCATTGAGTAGGGTACTCTTCCCCGCGTTGGGCCGTCCGGCAATCACCGTGCTGACACCTCGTTTAATTACGTTTCCCAACTGAAAACTCTGAATCAATTGCCGCAAAACGTCCTGAATTTTAACGACCAAGTCTTTCAGCTCCTCACGGTTGGCAAACTCCACATCTTCTTCGCCAAAGTCTAACTCCAGTTCAATCAGACTAGCGAAATCAAGGAGTTGTTGACGGAGCGCGGCAATTTCATTGCTGAATCCACCCCGCATCTGCTGCATGGCTAATTCGTGACTACCGGCGGAGGAGGACGCAATCAAATCGGCCACGGCCTCGGCCTGACTCAAATCCAACTGACCATTGAGGAAGGCCCGTAGCGTAAACTCACCCGCTTGCGCCAAGCGTGCACCATTTTGTACGAATAGCTGGATCAGTTCCTGAATGATGTAATCTGAGCCATGACAACTGACCTCCACTACGTTTTCACCCGTGTAAGATTTTGGCGCTACGAATAAGGTGACCAACACCTCGTCCAAAATGCGGTTGTCCACCCGTCGGATGGTACCAAAATGGACAGTATGCGTAGCTTGTTTCAGTAAGTTTTTACTCGGAAAAACCCGATCTACGATGGAAATAGCGTCTCGACCGGATAGCCGTACTACCCCAATGGCACCCACGCCCTGCGGTGTAGCCAGTGCCACAATAGTCTCACCCAATTGATAAGAAGGAGTTGCCATAGCCACAAAGATGCAAACTTATTCTTTGGGTAGCAAAGCCTCCAAATCAGCGAGTGTATTGATTTCTGCCACGGGTTTGTCTCGCCGCCAGCGCAGAATGCGGGGAAAACGCAAAGCCACTCCAGACTTATGCCGCGTACTGCGCCGAATACCTTCAAAGGCCACCTCAAACACAAAAGTAGGTGGCACACTCCGTACCGGCCCGAATCGCTCGAGCGTGTTTTTCTTCACCCAGCGTGTAATTTCGTTGAATTCTTTGTCGGTTAAACCGGAATACGCCTTGGTGAACGGTACTAAGCGGTCGCCATCCCAGACGGCAAAAGTGAAATCCGTAAACAAATTAGCACGCCGTCCGTGCCCCTGTTGAGCATAGATCATCACAGCGTCCACGGTAAGGGGATCAACTTTCCACTTCCACCAATCACCCCGTTTACGTCCCGAGCGGTAGGGCGAAGAGAGACGTTTGAGCATAATTCCTTCGCTGCGCTTCGCACGAGCTTGCTCGCGTTCCACAGCTAGTTCTTCCCAAGTATTATAGGTTACGGTAGTACTAATTTGTACAATATCGTCGGTTGGGTGTTCCGTCAGCAACCGCTCTAGCTTAGCCCTTCTCGCTTTCAGTGGCTCAGTTCGTATGTCTTCCCCTTCGTACTCTAATAGGTCATACGCCATCAAGATGACGGGCGCTTTTTCAAGTATCTTCTTCGTCACGTTCTTACGACCAATCCGCGTCTGTAAATCGTTAAAGCTGAGTGGTTGCCCAGCGCGCCAGGGCAAAATTTCGCCGTCTAGTACCGTTCCGTCGGGGAGTAGCTCGGCGAGGGGGTGGTACTCGGGAAACTTATCCGTCACCAATTCCTCTCCGCGCGACCAGACGAATACCTCTCCATTGCGAACAATAACCTGTCCGCGGATACCGTCCCATTTGTGTTCCGCTTGCCACTCTTTCGGTGCGCCCAATTCTTCCGCCGTTTGCTCCAGCTGATACGCCAAGAAAAAGGGATACGGCTTAGAAACATCATCCGACGGGTCATAGGTGAGTACGAGTTGTTCAAAAGTAGTGCCATCCGGTGTCCATTTACCCATCAGCCGGTGCGCTAAGACGGGTTCTTCCAAACCCGTTAGTTTACTCAGCGCCCGCACCATCAACTTTTGCGAAACTCCCATCCGAAAACCACCCGTAATGAGTTTGTTGAAAACAAAGCGCTCCGTCGGTTGCAACTGATCCCAGGCTTCCTGCACTGCCGTACGCTTATCTGCTTCGTCTAAATTTCCCAAGCTGCGTATATAATTGATCCAATAGGTCAACGAGTGACTGCTCTCCGCCTTAGGGCTGGGCAGTAACAGCGCAATCGTCTCCGCCAGGTCGCCCGCTATGTGATAACTCTCCTCGAACAACCATTCTGTGATACCACTCATCTCAGCGGCCCATTGTCGTAGCAGCGTCGTATTTACCGTTCGTTTGGGACGGCGGTGACTGAGAATGGCAATCGTCCACAGTCGATCTTGATCATCCGCTTTCGCAAAATAGTCTGCCAGTGCCGCTACCTTAGTGTTGGTCTTCGTCGTTTGGTCTAGCTCCGTGAACAATTGGGCAAAATTTCGCATGATTTATTCCGACTTTGTTGAGACATCCCTTTCTACAACCATTCTCTGGATATTAAGTTGGGGCGCCCCCATGTGGTCGCCCGTCCCCCCACGTAGTAACCCGTCTTCCGTGTAACCGTCGTGGCGCCCCCAGGTGGTCACCTGCTCTTTTAAAAAAATTCCCCTTGGTCCAAGGAATAAATGAGGCAACGAGGGCTGGAAAAAAGGCGCTACTAGCGACAGAAATTTGCCCAAAAGGGACTAACTCGGGATAAAAGACGTATTGAAAAAGTTGGTAGCACTTGGTGGCTGAAAAAATAGTTCGTTAAAGCTTGCGGGGAATTAAAAATGGTTCTACATTTGCATCCGCTTAGGGAGCAAGGCATGGCCAAGCGACCTAAGCAAAGCCTCGAAAGCGAGGTGTTCTGCTATTGTTCTCGTCCAAAAGAAACTAAGGACAGCAATTTTTTGGTCCCTTTTTTAGAGAAGGAATTAGATTGAGTGTAAAATCAGTCTGATTGCGAGCTAAATAAGGGACTAAAGACAAAAAATTGCGAACCCTGGCTCTCGGCTTAGCCGAGAACAGGTCAATAAGCAGGAAAAGATAATTGATTCAGTTTTTGGAAAACTAGTGACTGGCGATTATCTTTGTAGCCCTTTCGCTAGAAAAGCAAGCAGTTGCTTAATGGTAGAAAACGGTAAGAAAAATGTTTCATTTTTCTTCGATAAAAGTTGCAGAGAATAAAAAACGTTTTTATCTTTGCAGCCGCTTTGAAAGACATGCTGAATGTAGCATTACAAAGCAAATCAAAATGATCTCAATTAGTGCAGTGTAAAGCTTGCTTTACGAGGCATTAGAAAGATAAAAGAGCTGTTGAAAATCTCTGGTTACAGTGTGTAGCAAAATAGAGGAGAAGATCGGCGTGAAGGCTCGAAAAGTTCATTGACAT
>JBCDIR010000420.1:0-3889 GCA_038748735.1 Bacteroidota bacterium
ACGAGGATGGTGGTTCGGGTAGTATCGTTCCCATTGCATTTCCGCTCGGGGCGGGTGCGGGTACACTCACGACCATCATTTCGCTCAAAAGCGAGTTTGACAGCACCAGTATTTTGGTGGGTATTGTCATCAACTTATTGATCGTCTATCTGACGCTACGCAGTACGGACTGGCTAGCAGGTAAGCTGTCGGAGCAAGTACTCACGACGCTGCGCAAGGTCTTTGGGATTCTGCTGCTGGCGATTGCCATTCAGATGTTTCGGCAGAACATCTGAGGTTTAGACTTGTTCTGCGGGTCCTGAATGTGCGAAAGTCCAGCACCACGAAGTAGCCGCGAAGCGAAATTTTATTCTGAACAAGGCAAAAAACGTAGGCGATGCCTTAGCATCAGCGAGGCTTTTTAACGAAGTGCAGGATGAAATTTTGCAACTTGTAGCCATTTAAGGGCTTGCAAAACAAGTCTTTTACGCTCCGTATTCCTCCCGCGTCAGCCCAAACAACATAATATCGTGTAAGGTACCCGTGACACGTCGCACGGCGTGTCGCAGGTCACCTTCGCGGCGGAACCCCACCTTGCGGGCGAGGCGCTGGCTAGCGTAATTATCGACGAGGGTGCGCAACGCTAGACGGTTGAGTTGTAGTTGCCGAAAAGCGAACTGTATCATCCGTGTCAGCACTTCGGTCATGATACCGCGTCCGGCGTGGTGCTGGTCGAGGAAGTAAGCAATTTCGGCGCTGGGGGTGCTCCAATCTAGGTTACGGAAGTGGACAAAACCGATGAGGTCCGCTTCCGTATTCCGCCAGATGGTGAAGGTAAATTCCTCTTGCAAGAGCCACTTGGCCAAGCGCTGCCGGGCAAAAGTTTCCGCCGTATTGGTGTCACGGATAGTTTCAATCAAGCGCGGAAAATGATCTTCAATATAGCTGGTATTGTCATTCACCAAATCGTAGAAAGCGGCTCCGTCTCCTTCCCGAACGCGGCGGATGAGCGTGCGGGAGGTAAGGATAGCCGTGTCAATGTTGAAGATTTCGGACCGCATCAGCTGCTAGCTTGTTGGAAGATATGTTGTAAAAACACCTTCGTAATTAAATAAGTTGGCGCCACCCCGTCTAGTCCGAGACTGCCGCTTGCCAAGGTCGACCCCGTTTCTAGCGGATTATCCGAGGCGTAGTAGGCGTAACGTAGAACGACGTTTTCGCTGATACTCTGCCGAATTTTAGCGGCCGACTGGATCGCCTTTTGGTAGTGTGCCCCCTCCATTTCCAGCCCCACGGCTTGCCAAGAGGATTCGTGAAAATAGCGTAAAATATCCCGGTTTTGCAGACTAGTACCTAAAACCGTGATCATCGGCCCTTCGTAGACGGCCAGTCCCAAATTGTTGGTAAAGTCCGCCGCCGTTAACGCATTGTCAAAAGGGTAATTATCCGCGGTTCCCTCAAAGACGTGGGAATTGGGGACCATCAAGTCGCCTTTGCCACCTTCTAAAATTCCGGCCTTCCCCATGATGCTGATCGATTGCACGGGCATTTTGTGTTCTTCCGTTTCCGTCTCGTGGGGGCGCAGGAGTTCGTCCATGGTCTCGTAGGCTTGTTCGCCGAAGGCGTAGTCCATGACCACGATGACGGGCGCATGTTTAGTACCTTGCCAAGGGGACCAATCTAACCACTGTGGAGGCTGCTTGATTTTGGCCAAATCAAACAATTGTACGGATATATTGGTGCCGCTCGTATCGTCCAATTGCTGCATGCCGTAGCGGCGGGCGTAGGCTTCTACCTGTTGGCGCAGGCTTTTGTTTTCGGGTAGACTCAGCAAGCGGAACAGGTCCGGGCCGCTCATTTTTGGGTGCTTTTTTTGGAGCGCCGCCTCTGCGTACAAGGAGTTCATCACGCTGTGCAAATTGGCGCTGATGATGTGTAACGGACGGTTATTCAACTGGTGTTCGTGCAGGGCCGATTTAATGGCGTTAGCCCACAAGTCGCCGTAGACGTGGTGGCCCACCATTTCGCGTAAGCTACCCGAAAAAGTAATTTGCCGATCATTCTTATCACGTGCTTCTTCCGTTGATAAGCGGCCCATCCAGTACGTGATGTGGAAGATGCTGTTGACGTCGCGGGCGTTGTTGAAACGCTCACAAGCGTTGACCGTTTCTTGGTACGTACGCCCCAGTAGGGTACTCAGGTAAGTATAAGCCACTTCCTTATTGTAGTCTTCTCCCGCCATTTCGCGCTCGACGATCTGCTCGAGCATTTTCCACTCGCGTTTCTTCTCACCCCGGTGATTTTCACTGTTGTGACGAATTTTTTCTGCTTCGATGTAGAGGAAGGTCAAGTGGGTCAGAATATCGTAGATGTCCGACCGGCCACGCGTCATTTCGATGTACATTTCCTCCTGGTCGATGCGGTAGGCATTGCGGCGGCGCTTGGGCGCAACGATGGGTTCAAAGTCGGCGTTTTCAAATCCTTCCCGCGAAATCATGCGAATGAAGCGGCATTCTTCGATTCCTTTCGGTAAACGTTCGAAAATGTACAGTAGTCCGCTCAATTCTACGCGCTCCGGGTCGGCAAGGCTACCGTATATTTCGGGACGCAGTTCCTTGAGGGCCGAGATCATCGCTTCTCCCGATACGCCGAGTGGTTTGTAGTTGCCACGAATGAACAGGTGGCGCATGGCGATGTAGAGCCGTTCGATAGCAGCGCGGCCAATTTGAGCGCTCGTGCGGGCGGGAAGAAATGGGGTCATACGGCTTTTGACGGACAAAGATAAGAAAGTACTTTTGGGGTTTAACTACTTTTACGCCACTCAATATTTTTGCAAAATCAACGTTCACCCCACAGACAAACTACACGCATGAGCATTTTCAAGACCATTGCACTCGTTCTACTCTTTAGCTGGGCGCAAGTACTTTCTGCCCAATCTGCCGATTATCAATTCATTGACAATACCTACGTAAGTTATATACGCACAGTGCAGTTCGGGCCAGACGGCTTTCCGAACGTCATGCCACTGTTGCGCTTGGGCGAGGGCGGACAACTGCGCCTACAGTTCGACGATATGGAAGCAGGGGTCAAGAATTATAACTACCGCGTCATTCACTGCGACCGCGATTGGCAACCCTCCAGCCTCGCTACCATGGAATACCTCGACGGCTTCGATGAAGAGGTGCTGCGCGACTTCAGTTTTTCGTTTAAAACACTCGAAAATTATACGCATTACGAATTATTGTTTCCCAATCAGGATATGTCCATGCGGGTATCGGGCAACTACTTGTTGGTAGTTTTTGACGATGAAAACGACCGCTTCCCGATCGTCACCCGGCGTTTTGTGGTGGCCGAGCAGCAGGCCAATACGGTGGCACGAGTCGTACGTCCCGCTTCGGTCCAGCGTATTCACACCCACCAGGAAATTGATTTTACCGTCGACTTCCAACGCCTCAACGTACGTAACCCACGTACGGAACTGAGTGCCACTGTCCTCCAGAATCGCCGCTGGGACAACGCCATAACCGATCTGAAACCGCAAATGATTCGCGGTAAAGAGGCCATCTTTGATTACCAAAATAAAATCGTATTCCCCGCCGGAAACGAGTACCGCATCCTTGACCTCCGCAGTCTGGAAGCACCGCAAAGTGACATCCTCGACTTGCGTATCAAGGACGAAGAGTACATCGAAGGGGATTTGGCTCCTCTGCGTACCCGGGCGTTCAATGCACACCTAGCTGCCCCCGACCTCAACGGTAGTTACGTCATCTCCAACCTTGACGAAGGGGGCGACAGTGACCGCACCGCTGATTACGTAGATATGCTCATCACGTTTAAAACGGGGCAAGACTACGAATTCGAGGATGTCTATCTCTTTAGTGAGCATACCGAATGGCAGATCAAGCCGGAG
>JBCDIR010000421.1:0-3885 GCA_038748735.1 Bacteroidota bacterium
ATCGCCAAGCGACTCGGCCACTCATCGTAACCAATGGCTACCCAAACGGGATTAAATAGCGGTTCCAACATCGTGAGTAAAGCGGCTTCCGTACCCGTCGTTCGTTGCAAGCCGTAGGTAAATAGCAAGTAACCCACGCCCATCTGAAGGATGCCAAGGTAAGCCAGCATGAGGTGTTCCTGACCAGTGGGGGAGGCCCCCAGAAAACTAGGAAACCCGACTAGTGCTACCAGTACATTTCCCCAGAATATGGACCCCACGTGATACTCCGCCGGGCTTTTGCGTTGTCCCAGCACAAAGCCTGCGTACATCACGCCCGAAAGTGCCGCGATGGCGATGCCCAGGCTATTGCTGGCGTCCAAACCCTCCAAGAAAAAGAGAGACATGCCCGCAAAGCAGACGATGGTCGTAACAATGTTGATGCGCTCGTAGCGCAACTTGAACAACCAGGGTTCCAGTAGGAGGACGTAAGCTACGCCAGTATATTGCAGGAAAATGGCGTTGGCGGCAGTAGTCAGTTTATTAGCTAACACAAAACAGATGAGCAAACCCGCGTAGAAGAGGGCGTTGATGCCAACTTGTTTGTTAAAGCGCAACACTTCTGATCGGAAAACTAGGGCAAAAACGCCCATAGTGTACAACGCCCGAAAGCACAAAATCGTAAACGCATCCTGTGGTAGCCACTTGATGAAAATACCCGCTGTGCTCCAAATCATAGCGGCTAATACCAGTGCCCAAATCCCTTTATTTCGCTCCTTCACGGGCGTCTATTTGGGGGAATTGCTGCATAAGTTGAAAGAGCTGGCGGCGGGCGTCTCCCGCCGAGCCATCGTAGTTATTGACGATCAGGCTAAACGCTAACGTACGTCCCGTGCGGTCGGGTACGTAGCCCGAGTAAGCTCGTACCCCTTCGATGTAGCCACTCTTGGCGCGGAGGCGGCCCTCGGCAGCGGTTCCTTTGAAGTAGTTACGCAGACTACCCGTACGCCCGGCCAGGGGTAGGCTGTTGAGTAAGTCTTCTCGGATACGCTCCTGGCGATAAGCTAAGCTCAGTAGGTTGCAGATCACCCGAGTCGGCAACACGTTGCGGGGTGACATACCGGAACCGTCGAAGAGGTGAACGCCGCCGAGGTCCAGTCCTAAGCCCGTCCAGTAGTCCGCTTGAGCGTTGAGGCCCCCGGCTAGGCTTCCTTCCTCGGCACGAGCTTGGCCGATGGCCCGCAGCAAAATCTCCGCATAGAGGTTGACGCTCTTCTGGTTGGTCCGGTCGACGATGGCGCGCAGCGGAGGACTAGCGTATTCGTCTAAGGAAGTACGCTGGGCCACCGAACGCTCTGCAACGGCTAGGTGACGCAGCGAAGCGGGCGGGCGCGAACACAGTATTCCAACGGATTCCAGCGCCTGGGTCAACTGCTGGGCCGCAAAAAGCGGTGGGTCAGGAATAGCGCCTTTGATGATAAAGCGGTCGTTGCCGACGGGTATAGTGCCTCGTAAAAAACGCTGGTACGTATAAGGTGTGCCGTAGATGTACGCATTATCGCCCGTACCTTTTTTGTCACTAGTGACTTCGTTGGTGAACTGTAAACCGGGAATAGTGGGCGTCACTTCGGCTACGCGCGGCGTGGCACCCAAGCGACTCGTTTGTTGAAAATGGAGATAGTATAAGTTCTCGTGAATATTCAAACCAAACGCTCCGCAGCCGTAGTAATTCCCCATGTCCAACCACTGGTAATGGCTACCCGTGGCGGCGGAGGTAAACACCAAATCATCCCCAATCACGCGCCCCGTGACGCGGCGAATGCCCGCCCGCTGTACGGCCAAACGCCAGCGCTCTAGTAACGCAGGCAGCCCCAGAACCCCCTCCATTTCGGGAGAACCCAAGGTGGGGTCGCCGCTACCGATGAGGTAGAGGTTGCCGTCCAGTACGCCGTCTTCGCTCAGCTTACCGTCGTAAGCGAGGACCGTCGTAAAACGATAATCGCCGCCCAGTACACCCAGTGCGGTGGCCGTAGTGACGGCCTTTAAGTTAGACGCAGGTATGAGACTCAGATTGGGCTGAAAGCCGGCCAGGTACTCCCCCGTACTCGCATCCGTCACGCATACGCCCAAGGAAGCGTGGTCGGAAAAAGCGGAGGCGGCCCACTGGTTAATGGTGCGCTGGAGCGTGGATTGAGCGTGCGCTGTTGTACTTAGCCAGCAGCTCAGCAGTAAAGTGAAAAGTATTTGGTAGTGCATACGGCGAATAGATCAGTCGCTCGAATGTCGGGAAAGATTTTGAGATTTTTTAATCCAACGGCTTATCCGGTACCGGCGCACTGGCGTGAAAATCCTGGTAGACGCGCTCTGCGTAAGCGTCCAACAATTCGCTGACGCGCAAGCGATCATCCGAACGGACGATGAAGCCTACGTGGTGCGGCTTGTCAATACGCCAGACGATTTCGGGGTCATTGTAGGCACTCGTATCCGGGTGTTCGTAGCGGGCCAGTGAAATTAAAATACCGGTTGGCTGGTGGTTTGGTGTGGGCGCTTCGTAAGCTTCGCCCTTAGCCATGGCGACTTCTAGTTTGGCCCACTCGGCCCAGAGGCTAACGCCCGTGGCAAACTCGACCATCTCCGCCAGATGCGCCCCACCGACGCGCGAAGAGGTTTCCAAAAAGTAAAACTTCCCGTCGGCGTGCGAGCGGATGTACTCCGTGTGGCTGGCGCTAAATTGCATCCCGAAGGCGTTCATCACTTCCCCCGTAAGTTTGCGCAGTGCTTCGTCCTCCACCCCGTTATGCGGAACGGTTTGGGAACGGAAGATACCACCACCGTGGGCTACCTCAAAGGGCGTGTTGAGGTATTTAGAGGCTTGACAAAAAGCCAGTTCGGCTTGGTAAGAAATGCAGTCGACGTGGTACACATCGCCGGGTAGGAATTGTTCTACGAGATAGTTGTGGCGTTCCTCGCCCAAGTCATTGATGACGGCCCAGAGTTCATCGTGCGAATGGACCTTTTTGATGCCCGTCGCACTAGCTTCCGCCCGGGGCTTAACTACCCAGGGGGCGGACACCGTAGCCGAAAAATGGTTGATGTCTTCATTGTAAAATAGGGAGCTGAAAGGCGGTACCGGAATACCCGCATCCTGCGCCTGAATACGCATCGCTAGCTTGTCGCGGAAGTAGCGGGCCGTCGTTTGGCCCATCCCCGGAATACGGAATTCCTCCCGTAAAAAAGCGGCTTTCTCGACGTCAAAATCGTCCATGGCAACGATGCGGTCAATCTTGTTTTCGCGCAGTAGCCAGGCTACGCCACGTTTGAGGTCTTCGTAATTCTGCGGGGTATTGGCGTCGTCTTCCATATAGAAAACGTCGGCCAAGTGTTCGCGGGGCCAGGGCTTGTCTTCTAGTGATTTTTTGGTCAACAAATAAACGGTATTGCCCGCTTCGGCACAGGCCCGTAGGAAGGCCGGGCCTTTAAAGTAGAAGGAGATGCAAAGGAAAGTCATAGTTTATTTTTTACTCTTCATCAACGGCGTCCTGTGCTTTAATGTCAGCGTCGATTTCGTCTTTATTTGCGTCGTAGTAGTTTTTTGCCGCAGCTAGTTGCTCCTCATTCAAGCGAGGGTAGTTTACCAACAACTTCTCGACCGTCCAGCCAAGAGATAAGTATTCGATTAACACCCAAACGGGAATACGAGTATTGCGAATACGAGCACTACCACCTACTACACCCGGCGTTTTTACGATCTGGTCCATTTAGCAAAGTCTACTGATTTCAAGATACACAAAAATCGTAAATAATTTTATCTTTGGTGGCTACCTATCGTATATGTCTTACCAACTTCAACGTCGACTTACGCTCTACGGCCTCACCATGATTGCGGTGGGCAGTTGCATTGGTGCC
>JBCDIR010000422.1:0-3882 GCA_038748735.1 Bacteroidota bacterium
ATTAGCTTGCCAGCTACCATCATCTAAGCGATAGCGCAATGGGGCAGAAGCGCCCGTAGCGTTCACTGTAATTTGACCATTATCCGCTCCTACGCAGGCGGTGGGTTGGGTAATGTCTACGGTAGCCGTGGGTTGTTCCAGTACTGTCACGGTCACCGTACCCGTTTCGGGGCAACCCGCAGAACTGGTAACGGTAACGCTATAAGTGGTGGTGGTCGTTGGATTAACGATAACGGAGCTAGAAGTAGCATCATTGGCATCCGTACTCCATTGGTAAGATGCTCCACCCGCAGCCATGAGCGTAGTAGATTGGCCACTACAAATTTCTGAGGAAGAAGCACTGACCATTATATTCGGTGCAGGCGTTACACTAATGGTGGCTACGTCAGAACAGCCCGTTGTATTGGTTACGGTAACGGAATAACTCGTCGTACTGCCGTTGGGAGTAACAGTGATACTAGGCGTATTAGCTCCCGTGCTCCAAGCGTAGGTCCCACCGGAATTGGCTCCCGTTGCGGTGAGGGTCGTAGTTTCGCCTTCGCAGACGACTCCGCTACCCGTAATTTGGGCGTCAGGATTGGGATTGACGATTACCGTCACTGATTCGGTATCGGTACAGCCTTGGCCATTGGTTACCGTTACCGTGTAGGTCGTCGTTGAGCCAGGGCTGACCGTGATGCTAGCATTATTGCTACCGGAATTCCAACTGTAAGAACTGCCGCCACTAGCGCTCAGCGTGGTACTCTCGCCCACGCAAATAGTTTGGTTACCAACAATGCTAGCAGTCGGTTCAGGGTGAATCGTGAGGGTTAATACGTCGGAGGGTATCCAGGGACAATCGGTACCGCGCCGCGCTAAACGCTGATACTGCCGGGTGGTGTTGACCATCCCAGGATCATAGCCAACGTCAGTTCCTAAATCGACCCAAGTACCACTCGTACCGTCGCGCCACTGCCACTGATAAAGAACGGTTGCACCACCGCCACCAGTGGCCGCCGGAGCGGTAAAGGCGGGTGGGTCAAAGGGACCACAGTTCGTTTGGCTAGCGGAAATGGTATTCGTAGTTATATTGTCAACAACTGTTTTCGTGACCGGATAGCTGTAAATGAATGGACAGCCCCCCGTACGACGCACGCCACGGCGGTATTGTGTGGTCTGCGTAATGGGTCCGGGGTTATAATTAGCGTCAGTAGCTTCGTTAATATCCGTCCAGCTACCGCTGGTGCCTGTGCTTATTTGCCACTGATAGCGAACAGAGCCACCTTGCCCACCGGACGGGGCCGTACCCGTGATATTGGCCGGATCGAAACCACCGCATTCAGTTTCGTCGGAGCTGAGGGTGCCAGGATCTGTAAAGTTGTTGGCAATATGAACGACCACTTCTTCGGAACCAACCCACGGGCAGTTGCCCCGACGCGCCAGACGGCGGTAGTAAAGCGTCATCACTTGGCTCGTTGGGTCATAATTTTCTTGCGTAGCTCCGCTGATGTCGGTCCACGCTGCACTCGTATTCGGACGTACCTGCCACTGGTAGGCAACGCTACCGAAGCAGCCCCCGTTAGCCGCAGGGCCACCTAGCTGCGTCGCATCACCGGATTCACAGTAGTATTGATCTTCGGTAATGGTATTGCTCGTGATATTTTCAGTAACATTTTTGCGTACCGCGTCCGTATACTGCCAAGGGCAATCCGAACGACGGGCAGCACGACGGTATTCTGTAGTAGTCGTTATATTGCCTGGGTTATAACTTGGTCCATTGACTGATGTAGGTAACCACGACCAACTGGTCCACGTTTCAGTACCGCAATCGTAAGTCCGCGTTTGCCAGCGGTACGTTATTGAGGCTCCCGTTCCGCCAGTAGCGGCAGTACCCGTTATATTAATGGGATCGTAAGTTCCGCACTGGGTTTCATCACCGCTAATGGTCCCCGCATCCGTAACGTTACCCAATTCATCGAGGGTAATTGTTCCTAGGGTAACGGGACATTCTCCATTCTCCCAGCGCGACTGAACGGTGTACGTTCCTGGTGCTAAATTGCCGAAAGTGTAACTTCCCGTATCGTCCCCTACATTTGACCAGCTTCCGCCGTTGTTGATGCTAAACTCAATCCCCGTTCTACTGGGATTATCCGGGAAGGTAATCGTGATGCTGCCGTCGTTAGCCTCACAACCGGGATCTACCTTAGAAAGGGTACCCGTTGGTGTGTCCAGCACCGTGAACGTTGTGCTAGTGGTAGCGGTACAGCCATCACGGGTCACCGTTAGATTAACCGTAGTATTGACGTTACCATTTTGACTAGTCGGCAAGCTGTACGTGACGCTGTGTGGGCCAGGGCCCGTAGTGGTTGCAGGGCTGGCATTAGCGCCAAAGTTCCAACTGTAAGTGGCACCCGCCTCTTGGTCCGCAGCGGTAAAAGTGTGGCTATTCCCACTACATAGGTCCCCGCCACCACTGATGGTAGCGGTGGGATTGTCACTACTCGACAGGTTGATGGAAAGGGTATTGGTACACCCATTCGCATCCGTCACTGTGACGGCGTAGGTACCTACACCCAAGTCCGTGATCGTAGCTCCCGTACGGTTACCTGTCCAGGCGTAGTTGTAAGGGGCCGTACCGCCGCTAGCATTAGCGGTTACACTGCCGTTGTTTTCGCCGCAGGTCGCATCTACTTTAGAGAGACTCAAGCTCGGGCCAGGATTGACCGTTACCGTTACGTGGTCCGTAGCGGTACAACCGTTGGCGTCCGTGACGGAAACGGTGTAGCTCGTGGTAGTATTGGGGGTAACCGTTTTACTGGCACCAGCACCCAAACCATTGCTCCAGTTGTAAGTGTAGGGCTCCGTACCCGCAAACGCCTGAGCAGTAATTTCCGTCGATTCGCCCGCACAAATCACCAAACAACCGTCTGGTTCTTCGTTTAAACCTGCTTTACTGAGGTTGACGTTGATGTCGTAGTAGCCCGCGTTGACTAAGCCGGGGCCGTTAGTGGGTTGGCTGAGAATAGTCGCATCGTTCCAACCCGACGCACCGGGTACGAACTCGTCAAACTGGTTAGCACCCGTACCGACCTGAAAAGCAGGGCCCGTGCGCGTAAAGGAAATCAAGGCACCTACCATCGCATCTTCTCCTACTGCTGTACCTTCTGTGCTCGTGTAGTAATACCAGTCACTCGTATTCGTACCACTATCCACACAGTTAGTAGACGCCCCGAGGGCGGGGCTACCCGAAGGCGCGGAGAATGTCCGACCCGCAAACTTGAACGTCAAGTTCAGCTTGTAGCTGGGGTCGCAGACATTTTGGACGCGCATTTGCATTAAGGCCGTGCCGTTGTCGTACTCCTCAAACAAGGTAGCAGAACCCGGTACGATGCCCCAACGCGTTTTATTATTGAAAGAACATGAAGTATTATTCGCTAAAATCGCACTCATCGCCGTGCTAGAGGTGAACGCAATAAAGGCGTTGTTACCCGACGAGCAGCTACGGTCGTAGTTGCTTAAAGTGTAGCTAACAACGGGGTCGCTGGGACAGGTGGCCACTACTACGGGTGCGTCAGCCGGCGTAACCGCTACCGAAGTACTCGCCTCACAACCGTTGGCATCCGTAGCCGTCACGCCGTACGTGCCACCAGGTACGTTATTGATGGTAGCTCCCGTTTGGCCGTTACTCCATTCGTAAGTATACGGAGCTACTCCGCCGCTAGCAGTCGCCGTGGCGGAGCCGTTGCTCGTATTGCAACCCGTATCCGTAGCACTAGCGTTTACTGCGATATTGGAACTTCCCTGTTGAATGTTAATATCATTCGGCCAAACTGCCCGGCAGCCCGTGGCAGCACCTACGATAGTGATATCAGTGTAAGTGCCAGGACACAAGCCCGTCGCCTG
>JBCDIR010000423.1:0-3875 GCA_038748735.1 Bacteroidota bacterium
GCGATGTTGGCCGTTCACCAGCGCTACCAATAGCTGCGGATGTTGGTTCGTTACTTCTAAAACAGCGCCCACCAATTCGGGTAGCACCCCTCGCTCGCGCAAGCCTGCCCGCGTCAAACTACTGGCCAAGCCACTGATGAGCTGTTGAAAAACCACTTGTGAGGTCAGTAAGTCGGGCCGTTGCCGCAGCAGGTAAGCGGCGCGTTCGAGTAGTACATCCGCCAGTTCGTCGTCAAAGCCATAGCGGTAGTCCAGATCGTCTTCGCCAAAGAGGATCAATTGCGTCAATTGCAGTCCTCGATCGTCGGGGTATTGGGTGAGGATATCTTCTAAAACGTACTCTATAATTTCGGCAAACCGCAGCAAACGCTCCGCACTGGACACCTGCATTTCGCGGAAGACGAACTGGGCGACCGTGGCAAAAGCGCGCTCTAGTACCGTCCGTAGTTCGGGATCATCACCGAAGGGTAACTCATCCAGTAGGGCTTCGTTCGTAGCCGCCGCTTGGAGGGCCGCAGAAAGCAAAAACGTCCATTCTTTGTTCGTGAATTGTACGTTGGGTGGCAATTCAAAAAAGGCGCGCCGCAGCGCCATCAGCACGTCGCGGAAGAACGACTGTCCGTCCTGTCCCCTGATGATCCACTCGGGATGCTGAATCAATTCGTTGACCAACGCATCCGCAATGACTAGCACTTCGGCGGGCGTGAGGCGCGGCTGCCAAACGGTATCATTATCTTCTTGATAAGACAGGGCTACGAGTATTTCCCGAATAAACGTGACCAGTAAGAAACGGGCTTCGTCACTGGTTGTCCGCAGAATAAGCCCCGTGTTGATGGCCGTGTTTTCCAAGGTGAGCCGCACCAGTTCTAACAAAATATCCTCCCGCTGAAAACTGCTGGCGTCCAGCGCATCGGCTACGCCCGCGACCACTTCCACCAAGGCCGCCCGCTCGCTGATCAGGTCAGGATGAGCAGCCAGGGTGTCCAGCGCTACGTCCAGCAGACTCGTGGCCAGTTCGCGGTTGAACCCACCCGAGTAATCTAGCTCCGGCTGGCGGAATAAGATCAATTCCACCAGCAATAGTCCACGCTCGTCGGGATAATTGCTGATGATGATTTCCAACACAAATTCCAACAAATCTGCCAACAATTGGTAGCGATCTCCGACGGTGGTCTGGCGCTGTTCAAAGGTGTAAGCAAACACCAGCGTAATGGCCTGCTGCAAGATGCGTTCTTCTTGCTCGTCGGTGCCCCAACCGACTCGTTCTAAAACCAGCTCGTTGGCGGCGACGGTCCGTAAATTGAGTTCTAGTAGCCAGCGGAAGACATCCGCTTGGAGGCGCTCGTCTTTGGGGATCAGGTCAAGGCCGTCTAGCGTAGCGCGGAGTACCAACGCAAGCAGGGGCTGGCCGCTCACTTCCCGTTCTATCCAGGCGGGGTTGGCGACGACTTCTTCCAGCAATTCTTCGGTGATGAATAGCAGTTGCGACTTACTCAAACGGGGCCGCCAAGTGCCGTCCGTTACGGGGCGGCTCAGTTCGGCCAGGATCAGTTGCAGCGCCGTAAGGAATAACTGATGCCCCTCGCGCCCTTGTGGTGGAAGTGCTTGGCCATCGTGGACGGGTTGCCAGAATAGTTGCAGGTGCTGTCCCGTTTGCTCCAACACGATCCGTAGTAGGTCGGGAAACAAATCGGGGCGGCGGAAGTGGTAACTTTGTAGCGCCCGACTCACGCCGCTGACGATTTGACGAAAGCCTTGGTCCCCCTGAATCAAGTAAGGATGCTCCGCCAGGACGCCAAAGCTGCTGTGGAGAAGACGATCCAGTGTTTCGGCGTTGAAACCCGCTCGCAAATCCAGTTGGTCTGGGTCCTGTAAGATCGCATCCAGTAGGACGGTGGCCGTCGCCTGGATCAGCGCACTTGCTCCGGCATTCGTGCCTAAAAAATCCTGCGGGCTGGCAAAAACGTAGTGCCCCGCATTTTCGACCGTACTCCGCAGTAGCAAACGCCCCCAACGTACGGCCTCTTCCTGGTAGTCACTGTCTTGAATGGCCTCCAAGCGACCGTACAAATCTTTGGCAATCCCGCGCCCGGCTTCCTCCACGAAGCGCTGAATAGCCGGATCACTGGCAATGAGCGTGCTAAATTCCGTGATGGATTCCGCCGCCGCAATGAACAACTGCGGCACGATGTAGCGTGTCTGCTGTTGCAGGGCCGGATTGTCGCTCAGCGGCAACTCGTCGAAGGCCCGTAAGAAATGGCGCAGGGTCCGTCCGGTCGCCGATTGTTCATTGAGCGCACCCGGTACTTGGTTGAAATAGTCGATCCCCAGTTCGACAATGGTGCCCGCCACTAACTGCAAGGGCGTGGTATGTCGCGCCCCGTCGTGGATGTACTGTCGGATACTCAGCAGGGCCACCAATTCGTCTACGTTGATGCGGTTGTCGTTGAAACCTTCGGTGACGTTTAGCGTCGTTTCCTGCTCCAGCAAGGCGCTCAGGTGACGAAAGTAGCGTACGTAGCGCTTCAGCTCCGCATCCGTCGGAAAGGTCGCGCCCGAACCCGCCCCGAAGCGGTGGTGAATATCCGCTAGAGTTTCAATTTTAGCGAGGAATTGCGTTCCGCCGCTCACCTCGTCCGGGTCGTCGAAAAAGCGCTGTGCGGTGAACGCATTGGCCGTACCACTAAAATCGGGTAGTGGCAGGGTGATACGTCTGGCCGTCAAGCTTTTCGCGTACGCGCGCTGGGCATTGCGACCTAAACGAATAGCGGCATTAATGGCGAAGATGATCGCCTCGGCAGTCATGGGCATAGTACGGGATTTCTGCTCCGTAAAGTAGGTAGGATTTTGGTGGTTTGCAAGGGGGGGACGCGTTCGACCTGCGGTCGGACTTGTGGGGGTCCTGGCGCTGCGCGCGGTGTGGGGGTACGTGCTCGTCCTGCGGTCGATCTGGTGGGAGTGCTCCTCGTCGCGGTACACGATCTTCTACCACGAACGAAGTGAGTACAATCACCACTCCGACCACAGGTCGGAAGCGTCCTCTACACTTGCCAATCCACTGCCCCCAACCCGTGCTGCTCCAGATACGCATTCGCCTGACTGAAGGGTTTGCTGCCAAAAAAGCCCCGGTTAGCCGAAAATGGACTTGGGTGTGGCGATTGTAAGATCAAGTGCTTGTTCCCATCAATTAAGGTGGCTTTCTTTTGTGCAAACGCTCCCCAAAGTATGAACACGAGGTGCTCCCGCTCGTTGGACAAGGTGCGGATGACCGCATCGGTAAAGTCCTGCCAGCCGCGGTCGCGGTGACTAGAGGGTTTGTTTTTCTCGACGGTCAACATGGCATTGAGCAGGAAAACACCCTGCTCGGCCCACTTGGTGAGGTCGCCGTGGCCGGGATGCTGGACGCCGATATCGGTGCGGAGTTCTTGGTAGATGTTGCGCAGACTCGGCGGTACCGTTATACCCTTGGGCACGCTGAAGCTGAGGCCCATGGCTTGGCCAGGATTATGGTAGGGGTCTTGCCCCAGGATGACCACTTTTACTTTTCCCAGCGGCGTGGTGTTGAACGCATTGAAAATCAGCGAACCGGGCGGATAAATGTGCTTACCTGCTTCCTTTTCTTCCCGTAAGAATTGCGCGAGTTCTTGAAAATATAGTTTAGAAAACTCATCGGACAGGGCGGCCTTCCAGCTGGCTTCAATTTTGACGTTGCTCATGGTGAATCATCGTATTATTGATCACTGAAACGGCTCCGGCGGACCTAGGTTTACTAGCAAGCGGTTTTTTTGCGGTTAGTGCTTGGTTCATAATAGACATTATGAATATAATTTGTGTAGGGAGGAAACGCCGCTATTTTTGGTGCTATTAAGGCAAAA